>DATFRK010000335.1:0-5878 GCA_035263325.1 Pyrinomonadaceae bacterium
GATTCTATGAAGATGCCTCACAAAAGTACATTCGCCTCGCTATGATTTTTTAAGACAAGCACGCTGAGATCTACGCAGAGAAGAAAATCGAGATCTCAACTGATTAAAAAACCTCGGCGTAATCTGCGTAATCTGTGGATAGCTCTTACGGATTCTCGCTCGGGGGCTTCACCACTACTGCCGGAATATTCTGATCACGCACCAATTGGTTGAAGGCCGGAACATCCGTCTTCATTATTTCCCCCAGCTTCCGCAACTCGCCATCGATCTGACCGACTACTTCGTCGTAGACAACATATGACTGCGCGGTCGGTCCGGCCTCGCCTCCACCCACTACACCGCCCAACGCCGCCAACTTGTTGTTGAGTCGAATGGGAAAATTGAGCGGGTCCTGGCTACTCTGATTCTTGGTCTGATACAAGGCCTCTTCGACTGTCGTCAGTTTCTTGTTCAGCGCCATGCCTGAGTCATTAATGACTTTAGCGCCTGGTTGCCCAGCCACTCGCTTTTGCAGATCTTCAACCTGTTTGCGGACATCACGAATTTGGAGGATCGCGTTGTTTGTCTCACTCAACTTGTCGCGAATCTTCAAACCCAGTTCGAATTGTTTTGCATAGTCGGACGGCGTCGTAGCCAGACGAGGATCAGCTTTGATCTCGAAGTTCTGAGTCAGGGTTTTTCCTTCGGCAGTTAACTTAACCTGGTAGTTTCCCGGCGGCAGTCTTGGTCCTCGGGTTTCACCCGCCCAGAGAATCATTCCCGGGAAGCGGGCCGCGTCTGGATAACGCGTGTCCCAAACAAAGCGGTTGAGTCCCACATCAGTCGTCAGGCGCGGGCCCGCTGCCCCTGGCCCACCTGGTCCACCCTCACCCTCGGTCGGTGTGGCCTGCGCCGCCGGCGCCCCTGGACCCGGCCGAGCGACTCGACCGGTAAACTTTCGAATCGATTTGCCTGCCGAATCTAAAAACTCCAGTTGCACATCGCTGGTGGGCTTGGTCTTTAATGAATAGTAAACCACCACACCACTCGATGGATTTGCGCCAACCGTCGCCGTTGCCCCCAGCGGAAACCCGCCACCGCCCGGCATACGATAACTGTCCTTCGGCTTGAACAAAGTTGTCTCGCTGGCCGTTTTGAAACCGCCGTTGTCCATCAACTGGTACAACATCGGCAAATCATCAAAGATCCAAAACGAGCGACCCTGGGTTGCGGCCACCAATTCTTTTTCGCGTTTCTGAATGACCAGATCGGTAATCGGTGTTACCGGAAGATTGAACTGCAGCGGTTGCCAGTTTTCCCCGTCGTCGAAAGAGACGTAGATGCCTGTTTCAGTTCCCGCGTACAACAACCCGCGCTTGTTCGGATCCTCGCGGATAACCCGGGTAAAAGCGTCGCTGGGGATACCGTTGACAATCTTTTTCCACGTCTTGCCGTAATCGCTGGTCTTGTAGAGATAAGGTTTGTTGTCGTCCCACTTGTACATGGTAGCGGCGACGTACGCAGTACCCGCATCGTGAGCCGAGGCATCAAGCGAATTGATCTGACTCCACTCCGGCAGAATGCTGTTCGGCGGCGTAACATTTGACCAGTTCTTACCGCCGTCACGCGACAATTGGACCAGGCCATCGTCTGTGCCAATCCAAATGGTGCCCGCCTGGACAGGAGACTCCATCACCGTGAAGATTGTGTCGTAATACTCGATACTCGTGTTGTCTTTAGTGATTGGACCACCTGACGGCCCCTGTTTCGCCTTGTCGTTGCGAGTCAAATCCGGACTAATAACTTCCCAACTCTGACCTTCGTTGGTTGACTTAAAAAGCACATTCGCAGCGGTGTAAAGCGTGTTTGCGTCGTGGGGTGAAAAGACCAGCGGGAAATTCCACTGAAAGCGGTATTTCAAGACATCAGCCCCAGCTCCCATTGGGTTGTTCGGATAAGGATTGATATCTCGTAACTGTCCGGTGTGATGGTCGTAACGCGTAATCAGTCCCCCATAAGAACCGGCAAAGATGATCTCCGAGTCCTTTGGCGACGGGGCGATCCAGCCTGACTCGCCGCCTCCGACGTCAAACCAGTCACTCGTACCAATACTTCCCTCGGTCGTGCGACTGGCAATGCGCACGGTCGAGTTATCTTGCTGCGCGCCATAGATATGGTAAGGGAAATCGTTGTCGACAGTAACGCGATAGAACTGCGCGGTGGGCTGATCCTGTTCGGTCCAACTTCTGCCGCCATTGTAGGAAACATTCGCGCCGCCATCATTGCTATTGATGATGCGATTGGGATCGTCAGGCGCAATCCAGAGATCGTGATTGTCGCCGTGGGGCACTGGAATTTGAGTAAAGGTTCGGCCGCCGTCATTCGATCGATAGAACCCGGTGTTGAGGACATAACAAGTGTCGACATTTTTTGGGTCGGCGTAGATACGTGTGTAGTACCAGGCGCGTTGCCGCAGCCGACGTTCTTCGTTGACCTTGGTCCAGGTGCGACCGGCGTTATCCGAGCGAAACACGCCGCCATCTTCAGCTTCCACGATGGCCCACAAGCGATCAGAGTTAGCCGGGGAGACTGAGATACCTACTATGCCAATCGTGCCTTTTGGCAGTCCGGGGTTGCGCGTGATGTCTGTCCAGGTATCACCGCCATCAGTTGACTTGAAGATGCCGCTGGTTGGACCACCACTCTCCAGCGTCCACGGTTTGCGATAGACCTCCCAGAGACCGGCGTAGAGGACGTTGGGGTTGTTTGGATCCAGGCTGAGATCGCTTGCACCCGCCTTATCGCCACGATAGAGCACTTTTTGCCAGGTCTTGCCGCCGTCTTTTGAACGAAACACACCGCGCTGCTCATTCGCTCCCCAAACGTGTCCCTGGGCCGCTACATAAACGATATCCGGGTTCTTGGGATGTACCCGAATGCGCGAGATCTGTCGCGTGTCTTCGAGGCCGATGCGCTTCCAGGTCTTACCGCCGTCCGTAGATTTATAGACACCATCACCGTGCGAGGTGTTGCCGCGTATGGCCGGTTCCCCCATACCCACATAGATGGTGTTGGGATCAGAATCGGACAAGGCAATGGCCCCAACTGAACTGGAGCCAAACACGGAACCATCGCTGACAGATTCCCAGTTGATACCGCCATCGCTGGATTTCCAAACGCCGCCGCCAGTTGCGCCGTAGTAAAAAACTGAAGGTTGACTGGCAACACCAGCCACCGCATCAACCCTGCCACCGCGATAAGGACCAATACTGCGCCACTGCAGAGTCTTGAGTAGATCCGACTCTTTCGGTGAGGGCTGCGGGGTAGGCGTCTGCGCGAAAACTGCATAAGCCATAAGCAATACTGGTAGTGTCGCAACGACGAGTTTGCGAGTGGCAGCGACGGTATTGAACATTCGGAAAATACTCCTTTACTTTGGCACTAGGGTAGCCATGAATGCCGGCAAGCGAGCTTTTTAAGATTTGGAAAACTTAAAAACAGAAACTGCAGGAATGGCGAGCGGCATCATAGCAATAGAGAACCCGGAGCGGTAGCGACGGGAAGGTACGGTCAACCCTGAAGCGCGGTGGAGTTGACGTGCCTTCCCGTCGCTACCGCTCCGGGTTCTCTTTTTAGCCCTCTTCGCGCAGCGGACGCCTCATCAATTCAGAGACCGCCTCCCAAACGGGCTTACCATCGTAGAGTACCGCATTCACTTCATTGGTAATCGGCAATTCGAGCTTTGCTTTATCAGCCAATCGCTTCACTGCCCGCGCTGTCTTGATCCCCTCGGCTACTTCATTCATCCCACTGGTTATTTCTGCCAACGTTCTTCCCTTACCCAATTCTTCCCCCACATAACGATTCCGGGATAATCCGCCGGTACAGGTAAGTACTAGATCGCCCAGGCCGGCCAATCCCATCAACGTTTCTGTTTGCGCCCCCTCATGCAAAGCCAGGCGGCTCATTTCAGCCAGACCTCGCGTAATCAGGGCCGCCACACTGTTAGAGCCGAGTCCCATTCCGGTGGTCATGCCGGCAGCGATCGCCATTACGTTTTTTACTGAGCCTCCCAGTTCAGTACCAACGACGTCCGCATTGGTATAGATGCGGAGATTCTGAAAACTTAGACTCGCCTGCACTTCCAGAGCCGCTTCATTGTTGTTGCTGGCAGCAACTATTGCCGTCGGACTGCCCCCCACAACCTCTTTGGCAAACGAAGGTCCTGATAGACAAACAAACCGGCTGGTCATTGATGGGCCCAGGGTTTCTTGTGCGATTTGCGAAATACGCTGTCCAGTTTCAAGCTCTATTCCCTTTGCCGCACTAACCACGATCGCGTTTGCGTCCACGGCCTTAGAGATTCCCGTGAGCAACTGACGCGCAGCGTGTGACGGCGCGGCGAGGATTAGCAGAGAACTGTCCGCGATCGCCGCAACAAGATCTCCTGTTGCGATCACCTCACTTGGGATGATTGCATCGACCAGGTAACTCGGATTGGTGTGCAGTTCATTGATCGTCCGGACCACCTCAGGGCTGCGTGACCATAACCGCACCTCATGCCCTACGCGAGCAGCAACAATCGCCAACGCTGTCCCCCAACTCCCAGCTCCGATGATTGTGATGCGCTTCATGATGTCACTCACAGGTTGAGGCCACGGCCTCGCGCCGTGGAGACTCACGTTTGCTCGCTAGACAGGAATCCGTTTACATATGACTCAAGACCGTGAAACTCCATGGCGCAAGGCCATGGCCTCTAAGAATCTGCAAGATCCTTTCGAGTAGCAGCAATCGTCAATACCACAGCGCAAGGCTGTGGCATGGCCAAATCGACAATTGGCAATCGGCAATCACCTAAACTTACTCTCCGATCCGCTTACTAGTCGCGCTATATTTTCGCGATGCGCGAACACAATCAACAGTGCTCCACAAATCGCGGGCGCGAGTAATGGCCCCACATTGCCAACAGGTCCCCACACCACACTCTGCAACCAGATGAATATCGGGATGGTTACCGCCCCCGCGATCGAGCCCAACGAAACATACCGAGTGGTCCAAACGATAATCGCAAACAATAATCCAGCAACGCCCACCGCGAGGGGCGCCAGCGCTAGAAATACTCCGACACCTGTCGCGACGCCTTTGCCACCGCGAAATCCTAACCATACCGGGAAGATGTGGCCCACCATCACGGCAATGGCGGCCAATGCCACAATCCAGGCCGCATCAGACGCGCCTGAAGCGAGCGCCTTCGCAATCAATACCGCAGTCGTTCCTTTCAACGCGTCCAGTAGAAGCGTGACTACTCCAGCCATCTTTCCGGCACGTCGCGAGACGTTGGTCGCGCCGGTCCCTCCTGATCCGGTTTGCCTGATGTCGCCACCTTTCTTCGCGCGGACAATCAAGTACCCAAACGGTATCGATCCGAGCAAGTAGGCGATCGCAATGACCAGTAGAAACCTCATGGCGCGCAGACTATCGCATCCAACCTCACGTTGAAAGAGAACCCAAGGCGGTGCCTGGGTTAGAGAACCCGAGGCGATAGTTTAGACTTCACGGAACAATTTACCGCCGCCAAAGTCTAATTCATTGTCCAATCCAACAACGAGAATCAAACTATCAATAACATGCGCAAAATACTCCTAACACTTCCTCTTGTGCCGATTCTCTTTCTCGTCCAAGACTCACCCACTCCACCGCAGCTACTCGTGTTTCGCCACGTCACTGTCATCAACATGACCGGCTCCCCACCAAGTCCAGACATGTCTGTTGTCGTTGCCGGAACACACATCACCCAGGTCGGACGTGTTGACCAGGTGAACACTCCCAAAGGAGCCCGGGTGATTGATGCCTCAGGAAAGTTCATGATCCCCGGACTCTGGGACATGCACTTTCACTT
>DATFRK010000336.1:0-4624 GCA_035263325.1 Pyrinomonadaceae bacterium
TGATCAAGTTAACCTCGAATCTCTGCACCTCGTCGAAGAAGTTGATCTGCTCACGAACCTTTGGTCGCTGGGGCTCGCTCAGCCCGTAAACCTGTCGCAACAGGGCGTAAGCCACTGTCTTCAAGACTTCAGTCTTGGCCTGTTCAATGATGGCGTTACTTTGACGATCGTCGCCGAATGTAGCTGGTAGAGTTTGCATATTCTTTGTTTTTGCTCGTTAACAATTGGGCTCAAAGAAGATGGGAGACTCATATTTAATTTTCTCGAGCGACGTGGGAAAGTGATCTCAGTCAGCCTAAGTTTGAACGTAGAAATGGAGGAAGGAACGAATTTGTGACGAACATTCATTTTTGCGTGGCGTAATACCGCAGGGAATGACGAGCGACGCCGGGGAAAAGACAAATTCTCGTAATTCCCCTCTCATTCTATGAAAGGAGCGGCATTGAGATCGTTGGTGTCTGTAAAATTCATGAGAAACTTCAAGCCTTCGTGTGCCAGCACTAACGCGCACTTTTTGGTCCCAGACTTAACTCTTCAATTTCATGGTTGGTAATCCGAACTTTTGCAGCCCGAGTCTCCAATCTTCCGTATCGCCTCGTTGGGCCATGCCTGGTCAGATCTATTTTCTTCCTCAACTTCAACCTGCTTCTTCAACCAGTGGACCACTCATCGTCCAATAAGTTGGACTCACGATTGCATCTCCGAGTGATAGGTCGCGAGGTCACTGCGACGATCTTTTGCAGGAGAGCGCCGGCTATCACGAATTTTTGAAGGCGACACGAGCTCTCGCAATCGCCGCCAGTACTCGACAGATCAAGACAGTCCTACAACTCGGGTCACACATCTCGAGCAGATAACTGAAATCTCCACGACGCTTTCGCGCTTCGTTAGCGTCGCTAAACACAAACAATCTGGAGGAGTTAAACCATCATGAAGAACTACTGGCCTAAGTTACTTTTGTTTTTCCTGGTCCTCGTCAGCTACAGCGGTTCCGCACTGGCTCAGGCAGCCACAAATGGATCCATCTCCGGTAGCGTATTGGATCCACAGGGCGCAGCAGTCGCTAACGCAACCGTGGTAGTCCGAAACGAGGCGACTGGATTTGAGAGAACGACGACGTCTTCCGAAAACGGCGGCTTCAGTATTCCCCAACTTCCCGTGGGCACTTACAAAGTCACGATTGAAGCGACCTCCGGCTTCAAGAAGGCTATCGCCGCCAACGTGCAAGTTGAAGTTGGCACGCCAGCAACAGTGAACGTGGTGTTGGAAGCTGGGACCGTGCAGGAGACAGTGACCGTCGTAAGTGGCGGCGAGGTCTTACAAACACAAACGGCAACCGTCGGCACTACCTTGACTGGCCGGCAAATTACCGATTTGCCGACAGCGTCTCGTGATGCACTGGACCTCGTGCTGGCGATGCCCGGCACAACCACCGTTGGTCGTCCACGTCAGTCATCCGTAAACGGACTACCAAAAGGCGCTTTGAATATTACGCTCGACGGTGTCAACGTACAGGACAACATGCTGAAGTCGAGTGATGGTTTCTTCACCTTCATTCGCCCGCGTACCGATGCCATCAGTGAAGTAACCGTTTCGACTTCCACTCCGGGCGCGGAAAGTTCCGGGGAAGGGGCAGTACAGATCAAGTTTGTCACCCAGGGTGGCACTAACGAATATCACGGCGGAGTCTACTGGTATCATCGCAATCCTGCGCTGAATGCAAACTACTGGTTCAATAATCGCGACTTGCCGCCTGACCCCGTAACCGGAAAAGCGCCGCAGTCGCGGATCCTCTTGAATCAGCCCGGCGGTAAGATCGGTGGTCCAATTTCCATCCCCGGGTTGTTCAACGGCAAAGACAAGGCCTTCTTCTTCTTCAACTATGAAGAGTACCGCTTGCCGGAAAAGACATCTCGCACCAGAAATATCCTGACCCCGGAGGCCCAGGCGGGAACGTACCGGTTCTTCTCCAGCACGTTCACACCAACGAACTCGGCCACCACTTGTACCGGTTCAGGCGCCAGCCGGATCTGCTCGACTAATGTTTATGCCCTGGCCTCGACCGCTGGCCTGGCATTCGCCAATGCCGATCCAACGGTCAGTAGCTTGTTGACCGGTATTCGCAGCTCAGTCGCCGGTCAGGTGATCAAGGATTCAGGTGACCCGAATATTCAACAAGTCTCCTTCAACAACACCGGCGGTCAAGTGCGTAAGTTTCCCACCGTTAGATTCGACTTCAATCTCACCAACAAGCACCACCTGGAAAATATCTGGAACTATCAACAGTTCCGCTCGAAGGTAGATTTTCTGAATAACGTTGATCCGGCCTTCCCCGACTTTCCCAACTTTGGCAGCCAGGATTCAAATCGGTTCTCAAACTCAACTGCCTGGCGTTGGACCATAACGCAAAACCTCGTCAACGAGGCTCGCTATGGAATCCAGGGCGGCACAACGCTTTTCTTCCCGCAGGTGAACTCGGGCCAGTTTCAAAACCAGGGTGGCTACAACCTGGGTCTGGCGAACTTCGCGTCTGGAGGGTTTGCGCTCACCAACGCGACAGTCACGAACGCTCCCAGCCGCCGCCACAGTCCGGTGCGCCAATTCACGGATAACCTTAGCTGGGTCCGGAACAATCACTCCTTTACCTTTGGCGGCAGCGCCACCAAGGTCACCTTCTGGAACCAGGCAATTACGCCTGTCCCGAGCGTGGTCTTTACCACTAGCTCAACTCTTGATCCGGCAGGGTTCAGTGCCTTCAGTTCCCTTCCGGCCACTCAACAAGCCGGGGCTTCACAACTCTACTACTTGCTCGCCGGTCGCATGACTGCACTCAATGCCAACGCTCGCCTGGACGAAAATAGTTTGCAGTATGCCTATCTCGGTGATCTGCAAACGCGAGCGATGCAGAAAGAGTATGGCATCTACGGACAAGACAGTTGGCGTGTGAGACCAAACTTGACCTTGAACTTCGGCTTACGTTGGGAAGTGCAAATGCCTTTCGAGGCGCTGAACGATGTTTGGGCCGGCGTTTCCTATGAAGGATTATTTGGTGAATCAGGGGTGGGAAATCTTTTCAAGCCCGGCACGTTAACCGGCAGTCCTTCCGCATTCACTCAATTCGGCAAGGGTAGCCAGGCCTACGATACTGACTACACTAACTTCGCTCCAACACTTGGCGTCGCGTACGTGCCGAATTTCAGGCATGGGCTACTGCATTCTCTCGCCGGAGACTCCGGACAGACTGTGCTTCGGGGCGGTTTCTCGCGTGCTTTCAACCGCGAAGGTATTGGCGTCTTTACCGCAGTTACGGGAGGCAATCCTGGTGGTACTTTAACTGCCAACCAGAACCTGACACTGAGAAACTTACCGGTGGGCACTTATCTGCGCCAGGGACCGTTTCCAATTCCCTCTTTCCCCAGTGCTCCGGTTTATCCGAACACTGGTTTGATTACCGATCCCGTCAATGCCTTCGCACCAGATCTCAAGATTGGCCACATTGACTCCTGGACCTTCGGGATCCAACGTGAACTCTCTGCCAACACGGTCGTGGAAGTGCGTTACATCGGCAACCGCGGTAGAAAGTTATGGCGTCAGTACGATCTCAACGAACTCAACATCACCGAGAATGGCGTGTTCAATGAGTGGCAGCTGGCCCAGGCCAACTTGCTCGCTAACATCGCCGCCAATCGCTGCCAGGCTGGTTTGAATCCAACCGCAAATCCAGGTTGTCAGTTGAACTTCGCCTACTTTGGTCCGGGGTCTGGAACCTCTCCGTTGCCAATTACCCTGGGATACTTCCAGGGCCTGGGGGCAGCTGCCGCAGCTGATCCAACGAACTACACCAACAGCAACTTTAGAAATGGCACTTACTTCAACACGATGAATCCGTTGAACCCGGCGCCACTAACCTTCGGTTCAAATCTATCCAGTACCTCGTTTGATAACCGGCGCACCTGCTCCACGCCTGGATGCACCCCGCTGTTTCCCTACAATCACTTCCTGGTTAACGCCGGCAAACGTGGCGGTGCTTTCCTCGTCGACAATAGCGGCCAGAGTTCCTACGACGCGATCACTATCGAACTGCGGCGGCGCCTCTCGAAGGGGTTACTGATCCAGTCGAGCTACACCTTTGGCAAGGCATTGAGCAACACCTATGCGAGCAGCTCGTCAGTGTTCGATCAGCCTACAACGTTGCGCAATCCAGATCTGCGCAAGGGAGTAACTCCATTCGACATTACTCAGAGTTTTAAGGCCAACTTCATTTACGAGTTGCCGTTTGGCAATGGCCGCAAGTTCATGAGTAATGCCCATGGTCTGATGAACGGATTGTTGGGCGGCTGGGGGTTCAATGGCAACATCCGCATTCAGAGTGGCAATCCATTCTCATTGGGCAATGTTCAAGTGGTAGGAATGGACCGGAAAGAGTTGCAGGACGCCGTCGGTGTGTATCGCGATGCTGACGGATTCATTTATGTGCTGCCGAAGGACATTCGCGACAACACTGTCAAAGCATTCAACCTTGGCTTTGTTGTCAGCCAACCAGTCACTTCGCAACCAAGTACCGCCGCGCAGGCTTACACGCAGGGCGCACCGACAGGACGCTTCATCGCGCCGGCGGGTTACA
>DATFRK010000337.1:0-6287 GCA_035263325.1 Pyrinomonadaceae bacterium
GCGATAGATGTAATAAGCCAGCAGCGCCGACGGCAATAACGAACCGAGGTTCGCAATCGTCTTCAAGTAGAGACCGACAAAGGTACCTTCGCCCAAACCCGCAGCGAGAGCGGCAAAGATAACCACCCCAACGCCAATGAACGAGGCTGCCAGCGTACGCATGATCAGCTTTTCGCTCTTGTTGTCTGTCTTGCGGGCAATAAGCAGTTCGGTTATGGCAATCAGTCCGAGCACATACGCGATCCAGAACGAGAAAGGAATGACGAATGGCGATAGTTTCGCCATCATGGGAGCGTAGGAACCGCTCCAGATTCGCGGAATCGCCACCAGCAGAAAGAGCGCTGGTATGTAACACATGTAGACGCGGATTCGTTCACTGCGGGTTAAGCCCCGCCCGTGAGCGTTGGCCCAAAGATACAGGTGGGCGTGTAGCAGGAACGAGTAAGCGAGGGTGATGCTAATCACCGAGACCGTGTCAACCAGGCGCAGCAGCGTGGTCCAGGTATCGAATCCCAAACCGAACAAACTGTGCAGGGTGATAACCAGGTTGCTGGTATGCCAACCACCCATGGTTAGCGCCAGGGCAAAGAGCATGCGTTCGAGAGAGGTTAGTCGCCGGTGGTGAGAAACCAGCTGCACGGCCATCCAGAGAGGTAACAAGGCCCCGATGCTGTATCCAACTAGTTGTAGGATTTCAAGTGGGGACATTCGGCAGGCGGGCTCCGAAGATGTTCCACGCCGGAGCTTAGGCTTCGTTAATTAGTACTTTTGTACGTTGTGCTTTGTTCTTCGCACGGCTTCGTGTTCCTGACTACTTACTAGTCCAGAGAACAAAGCACAAAGTACGAAGTACAAGGCACCAAGTACAAAGAACGAATCTCGGCGGGCGTTACCTCGTAGCTGTACTCTTAGCAAGTGGCGACGTAAATGTGATTTCGACGCGGCGATTCTTGGAACGACCCGCCACCGTTGTATTGGGCGCGACTGGATTAGAAGCGCCCATCCCATTTGCTTGAATCTTGGCGGGATCCACCCCGGCTGTTTGAAAACGATCAGATAGGACGCGAGCACGTTCTTGCGTCAATTGCTGCAGCGTCACTTCGTCGCCTTTGCTGTCAGTGTAAGCTTCGATCAAGATCTGATAATCAGGATTGCTCGCCAGTAAGGCCGCGAGTGGTTCAAGTTTGGCCGACGCAGAGGTGGCCAGATTGGCTGCGCGCGCGTTGCTCCAAAGCGTCTCCGGCAGCACCAGGCGAAATCCGGTAGCCGTCTCTTTTACCGAGCCAAACTTCGCCAGGCTCTGTTTCAGGTTGGCCTCCGCGACGCGTCGTTCCTGTGCTTGTCGCTCGGCTTCGACGCGGTCGGTCTCGGCCTGCTTCTCACCTTCCAATCGGGCCAGCTTGAGTTTGGCCGTGTCGCTTTCACTGCGCACTGTTTGCAGTTCATCACGCAGCCGGGCAATTTCTACTCGTTGTTCCCGCACCTTGTCGTTTGCAGTGCCCAGGTCTCGTTCCGACAGTTCACGTGCTCGTTGCTCCTTGTCTAGCGCGGCCTGCAGTTGTTCAACCTGACGCTGCGAGCTTTCAGCTGACTTTTCCGCCGAACGTACAGCCTCGTCCCGTCGCCGAATCTCGTCGCGCTGGACGCGCGCCTGATGACGGGCCACCGCAACTTCTTCCGCCTTGGCGCCAGATGAGGTTGCCTTGCGCGCCATCGCATCGATCTCAGCGGTCGGCTGGTTCATGCGCCAGGCGCTCTCCGCTTTCTGCAACTCGTCTTCGGCCACCTGCAGTTCATCCGGTGCATCTTGCGAAGCGCCCGCGTACTTTGCCAGGTTGATGGCCTGTCGCGCACCGAGAAGCGAAACAGGGGTTTCCCGATAGTCACGGTCAGCTATTTCTGGAACATGCACATCACGAAAGTAGTCACTCGAATTTCCGATGTATTGCACGTTGGCTGTTTCGATCTGGACACCTGACGCTCGCTGCGGCGGGAGGTTTTCCAAAACGACCATCCGGCTCGGAACCTTCATCAGAAAGTGAGGTTCCGCAGTCACAATCAGGGCAAAGGTCTGAAGGTTGGTGGTAACGTCAAGTTTAGAATTTACAAAGGAGCTACCGCTGCGCTTGATTTCCCCAAGGTTATCTACGTGACCATCCGGCGAGATGGCCCAGACAACATAGGTTGTATAGATCCCGCCTAATTCCGATGCGCGGGGCAGATCTTCCACACTAAGTTCGACGCGAGTACCCCGACGGCCCGCGCGCTTTACCTTGGCCTCTCCCTTGATCCGAGGCAAGACCGTGGTGCCACGCATCTTGACGGTGATGCCTTCATCCAGGGGATACGTGATTGCCACCGTTTGGCGCGGTACATCTCGCTGGGCGAAGGCGAGTGAAGCGCTAATCAGAAGGCCAGCAATCGCAAAAACGAGCGTCCGGTAAATTCGCGCAGTATTCATGGTCAGAAAACTCCTGAATTCACTTCTTCGAATAGTCTGTAAGCAGCAGGGATTACGCCAGGATCGACAGTACACATCTCCTTGATGCGTCAGACGAACGCATTGTTGCCGAAGGAATTTATGAGGTCAAGCAGTGTCTTTGGCGTTTACCCTGCAAATCGAGGCTCGCAACCGAAATTTAGGTGGCAGCAACCGAAAGACTGGGTATGAGCTTAGCGGTAACAGCGATCTACTACCTGCCGTCCGATCTTTGCTGGTACTTAGCCTTGCGATAAGCAGCAAACTGGACGACCAAAATGGAAATGCCAGCTAATAATAAAATGTGAACCCAGCCGTGCTTGTGCAAGACAAAAGTAAGTATGAACCAAACTAAGAGAAGGAGGGAGCCAACCAACCACAACATCCGCCACTACTCCTTACTGAGGGTTTGCAAGGGGCATTTTGGTAACTTTGAGCGCCCTAAGTCCAGTCGCAGAGCGATCATTTCCTACGACGATCAACTGCCCGTCCGTAGCGAGCGCCACGGCAAGAGTTGGCCTGACTCTTCCTGCGTTGGAATTCAGTCCAGCGCCACTTTGCCAGATCACCGAACCATCGATACCGGAAAGGGCGATGGCAAAGTCTTGCTTGCCAGGAAGCACAACATCCGGATGTCCATCACCATTCAGATCGGCGAAAGATGCGCCAGACGCTTCATAGCCGGTCGCCGTCGACCAAATGATTTTCCCTTCACTGACGTCAACCGCGATGATGCGGCCACTGTGCGTGGTCAATACTACTTCCGGATGGTCGTCGTTATTAAGATCCGAAGTGGCGAAGGTACCGATTGGATAGTCGTCCTTGTCCAAGGCGATACGGCCCGCTGGCTGAAACGTCGCAGAATCAAGCGTGATTAGGCCGTCCTTCGTGCCAACCAGCGTCACTGCGCCGCGCGGAGTGGTAACCATCAGCGGCACACTTGTGATTTCGGCGTGCAGTTTCACCGAACGGACGTAAGCGCCGCCGGCGTCGCGAAATTCCAGGACTCCACGCTTCAAAGGCACCAAAATCTGTTGCTGGTCGCTATTACCGATTAGCACAGGTGGCCCAAGCGCAGAGCCGCGCAGCACCATTTGCGATTTAAGTTGGCCAGTGGCGCCGTCAAGTACAAACAGCTTTTCGCGCTTCTCGCCAATCAAGTAAATCTCAGTTTGTTTGACTGCGGGCGGAGCTACTACAACTCCCCACGCCGCCCGTCCAGCTATCTGTGTTTTCCAAATTTCCTTGCCCGTCGTTCCATCGAGTAAGCGCAACCCCTTATCAAAAGCCACCACCACTCGTGGCCCTTGAGGAGCATCCAGCAACAAAGGGGTGAACAGATCGTAGTGGACCCTCACCCGTTCATCGCTTGAGGAAGCCAACTGGGCGGTCCATAGAACAAGGCCACGTGCACCATCAACTGCGTAGACTGTGCCCTCAGCACTCACCCCGAGAAAATCCTGACTGAAATCGCGACGGAGTTGGGCCGACATTAGTCTGACAACCTCGCCCGTTGACGCAGACCAACCGCGTAGTGCTTCGTTCTGTGCCGCGCCGATTGGTGGCCTTAGAGACGGCTCGAGCTTCACTGCAAACCGAACTGGTCCAACAAAACCGTCCCTGTCGCTACCGGCCGGCGCTACCCGAAAGTAGTAAAGCCCCGGTGGAAGGTCTTTTGCCTCGTAGTTGGTGCCATTTATCAGTCCATCAAAGCGTACATCGCGGAACTGATCATCGCTGGCAATCTGCAATCTGTACTGCTTGACTCCAGGTTGTTGGGCCCACTGCAGAGGGGCGGTCGCAATTGCCGTTGCGGGCTGTGAGTTTTGAGCCCTGAGGATTAGGGAGGAGGAACTGATCAGCGCTAACAGGCTGATCGCCAGTAAATACTTGCGTCGTTGAGTGAAATTAGCGACGTGTGCCGCGTTGATTGAGCTTAATGGAGCGGAGGCTTTGGGGGCAGCTCTGGTCACAGATTCAAGGCGTTTCGTTTAGCTTGTATCCAACCCCACGTACTGTCAGGACATAACGTGGGTTTTTTGGGTCAACCTCCAATTTCTTTCGCAGCCGGTTGATGTGCGGGTCGATGTTTCGCTGATAGCCCTCGTAATCGGTGCTCCAGACGCGGTCCAACAGCGCATTCCTGGACCAGGCGCGGCCCGGTTCCGAGGCCAGCAACTCGAGAATCTGAAATTCCAATGGAGTTAGATCCACGCGAAAGCCGTTCCTGATGACTTCATGGCGGCGCTTATCGATGGTGAGGTCGCCAACTTCGATGCGCTCTTCGTCGGAATCGGTAGGGGTTAGCCCACCGCGTCGCAACAGAGCCTCGACGCGATACTCCAATTCACGCGGGCTAAATGGCTTGGCGAGATAGTCGTCGGCCCCTGCCTCGAAACCGGCTACCTTGTCAGCCAATGCATCATGGGCGGTGAGGAACAGAGCCGGTGTCTGGATGCCGCGATCTCGAACGCGCTTAAGGAGATCCAGCCCCGACAAGCCGGGCATTGAAACATCGAAAATGAAACAATCAAAGCGTCCAGACAGCGCTGACTCGAGCGCCGCTTGACCGCTTTCTCGTTCATCAACCTGGAAGCCGAGCCTGCGGAAATACTCCGCCAAAAGCAGGCGCATGTCGGCATCGTCGTCCGCTATCAGGAGCCGTTTACCGGCGTACTTGCTGCTCACTTGTGATTGCTGTGCCAAGTTGTATGATCCCGTCGGGCATGGATCTAAGTATCTTAACGAGCATCAAATTATAACCCACTTTACACGGACTATGTCTCAAAAGTAGCGGATGGTAGTCACGCAATTCTCATCAAACTACAAAATGGGTCAGTCTTGACGCAAATTAGCAGGGGTAAGTATAGTCTCTTACTTAGAGTTAACCGTCTACTACCTTCCTTATAGCAACTGATCAGAGACTTTCGCAACAGATGCGTGATTTTCGGCGATTCCTGAAGTACCTAAGACCTCACTGGCCAATCTTCACCTTAGCGACGTTTGCGATGGTCCTGGGTAGTCTGCTTGAAGGTGCGATCGGTGCGCTCATTGTCCCTATTTTGAACCAGGCCTTTGTTAAAGGTGGCGGCCAGCGAACCGCTACTCTTTTTGGTCTCCAGCATCTGATTCCTGAAGCTCCTCTGGGCGCCTGGAAAATAATTTCCCTTTTGCTGATTGTTTTCACGCTGATCAAGGGAATCGCAGAATACCTCTCGACCTACTTGATGGCCCGTATCGGTCAGTCGGGAGTACTAAAGTTACGTCAGGACCTCTACAGTCACTTGCTGGCCCAATCCGCCACTTTCTTCGAACGACACCGTACCAACTACCTTGTATCTCGGCTCGTAACCAGCGCCGCGGCGATTGAAACTGCCGTAACGAGTACCATTCGCGATATGTTACGCGAAAGCTTTACGCTAATAGTATTTCTCGGCGCTTCTTTCTTTTACAGTTGGCGCTTGACGTTAGGCTCGTTGGCCATAGCGCCGATCATCGCACTGCTTACCGCGAAATTTGGCACCGCACTTCGCAATTTGGCGCGCGAAAGTTTTGAAGGAAGCAAGCACCTGACTGACACCGCGCAAGAGGCGCTGTCCAACCAGGGCATTGTGAAAGCCTATCGCGCCGAAAAGCGTGAGTCTGCTCGCTTTACGGCAGTGGCAAAGACGATAGTGCGAGCGAACCTGCGTAGTGCCAGCATCGCGGGCATCGCGCCGCCAACGATCGAGATGACCGGAATTCTCGTCATCGTGCTCCTACTGTTCTTCGGCCAACATGAGATCATGCAGGGTCGGATGGACGCGGC
>DATFRK010000338.1:0-5592 GCA_035263325.1 Pyrinomonadaceae bacterium
TGGACGAAGTGATGACGTCCCTGGACCGGTCCGCTGTCGCCTTGATTAGATCTTTGATTGAACAACACCTGTTGGGTGGTGGCATAGCAATTCTGGCAACTCACCAGGAATTAGAAGTGACCGCACAGTCGATCTTGCGACTCGAACTGGCAACGTGAACGCACCCTCGAGCTTATTCATGTTCCGTTGGGTCGTTTGGCGCGACCTCATTCTGGCGTGGCGACGTCGCGCTGATGTGCTGTCGACGCTTTTCTTTTTCGTGATCGTTGTCAGCTTGTTTCCGCTCAGTATCGGACCCGAGACGCAGCAGTTGCGAGCGATTGCTCCTGGAGTTGTCTGGGTCGCCGCACTGTTGGCGTCAATGCTGTCGTTGGGTCGCCTCTTTGCTAACGACTATCAGGATGGCACCCTTGAGCAACTATTGTTGACACCACAACCCCTGTACTTGATTGTCCTGGGCAAGATTCTGGCTCAGTGGGTAGTGGCTGAAGTGCCACTGGTGTTGTTTGCGCCCTTGTTGGGCGTGCAGTTTGGGCTCTCAAACCAAACCTTGCTGGTACTCAGCGTTACGCTGTTACTCGGCACGCCCGTCTTGAGTCTAATTGGTTCGATTGGAGCCGCGCTCACATTGGGATTGCGGAGCAGTAATGTGCTGGTAGCCCTACTGGTGTTGCCGCTTTACATACCGGTATTGATCTTTGGCGCCGGCGCCGTTGACGCGAGCATAATGGGGGCGACTCCACTGCCGAACATCTACTTGCTTGGCGCGGTTACAACGCTGTCGCTAATTTTTGCGCCATGGGCGACAGCCGCAGCCTTGCGGATATCGTTGGAATAGACCTGATGAGGATCGTTGAGGCTTGAGGAGAGAACACTCTTTCTATTGGTCATATATCATTTGACATTTCTCATTTATCATTTTTGCTCACGGAAGAATTGAATGAAACAAAGAATGCGCTAGCGAGCCGAAGAAATGACAAATGATAAATGTCAAATGATATATGAGAAATGATTCGGACTTAGAAACACCAACCTATGAACTTATATAAATACGCTTCGCCAACAGTTTTCTACCCGCTCGCGGGAAAGTTGATTCCCTGGTTTAGCATTTCCTCGGCTCTCCTGTTTGCCCTCGGTCTGTATGTCGGTTTCTTTGTCGCCCCGGTCGACTTTCAACAAGGCGACGCCTATCGCATCATGTTCATACATGTGCCTGCCGCCTGGATGGGAATGTTTCTCTATGTGCTGATGGCGATCTATGCCGGTGTGGGTTGGGCCTTCAACGCCAGGTTGGCATCAATGATGGCGTCGTCGATTTCGATCACCGGCGCGATGTTTACTTTTCTTTCACTGGTAACTGGAGCGTTTTGGGGTAAGCCAACCTGGGGGACATGGTGGGTCTGGGACGCCCGCATGACGTCTACCTTGATCCTGCTTTTTCTCTATATTGGCTTTATATCTCTCCAGGCTTCGATTGAAGATACAAGACGGGCAGACCGCGCCGGTGCGGTGCTGGCATTGGTCGGGGTCATCAATGTCCCGATTATTTATTTCTCGGTTCAATGGTGGAATACACTGCATCAGGGCGCGACCATAAGAATCTTGAATAAACCAACAATTGCTCCGCCGATGCTGGCGGCAATGCTGATTATGCTGGCCGCCTGTTGGTTATACTCCGTCGCGGTCGTCTTGATTCGGTTGCGACACATTATCGCTGAGCGAGAACTGCAACGTGCCCGCTTTGCGGAGGTCGTTACTTAATGAGAAGCTTGTCTGAGTTTATTTCGCTGGGCGGATACGGATTCTATGTCTGGGGCTCTTATCTGTTTGCCCTGGTGGCCATCGGTGGTGAAGTGCTCAGTTTGCGTAGACGAAAGAAGTCTTCAGACAAGTAGGTTGCTCGTTTTAAGGAGTAGTAATGAAAAGGCGTCATAAGCGAATTACTTTTATTCTGGTTGGCCTGGCAGGTTTGGGAATCGCTACCTACCTCGTGGCCAGCGCCTTCAGAAACAATCTCGTCTTCTTCTTTTCACCGACGCAGATCGCCAAGAAAGAGGCACCGACGAATCGCGTGTTCCGAGTGGGCGGCCTGGTCGAAAAGGGCACGCTACAGCGCGACAACGACGGTCTTACAGTGCACTTCAAAGTGACTGACACCGCGGCAACGATTCCAGTTGTGTACAAGGGCATCCTACCTGACCTGTTTAAGGAGGGTCGCGGCTGCGTTGTTCAAGGGAAAGTCGGTGCTGATGGCACCTTCTATGCTGACAGCGTTCTGGCCAAGCATGACGAGAACTACATGCCCCCGGAAGCCGGCAAAGCAATCGACGAAGCGAAGGCAGCGAAGACCCTGGTTGAGCAGTGAGGCTGAACTCGCGTGTCCCTTAGGTTACAATTCACCTGCAACGTTCTCAATCGCCTTGCTAGTCAATTTCCTGATCTCTAAAACGCAACTGACGATTGCCGTGAAATAAGTAATGGTTCCAGAAATAGGCCAATTCGCTCTAATAATCGCTTTGCTCCTCGCTTTAACCCAGGCAACATTGCCGCTCTTGGGAGCAAGCAAGGGCAACTCCAACTGGATCGCCGTCGCCGCTCCTGCCGGGCAAGCGCAGTTTATCTTTGTCGCAATTGCTTTTTCCTGCCTCGGTTACTCATTCATCAGCAATGATTTTTCCGTACTGAACGTTGCCACCAACTCGAATTCTCAGCTACCCCTACATTACCGTTTGGCGGCCACCTGGGGATCGCATGAAGGTTCACTGCTGCTGTGGACTCTGATGCTCGCCCTTTGGACGGTGGCAGTTTCACTTTTTAGCAAACACCTACCTAACGAAATGGTGGGCCGCGTGTTAAGTGTGATGGGAGTCATTAGCGTCGGCTTTCTTTTGTTTATGCTGACGACTTCTAATCCGTTTGCTCGCATTTTTCCGGTTCCGGCTGATGGGCGCGATCTCAATCCCCTGCTCCAGGATCCCGCGATGGTGGCTCACCCACCGATGCTCTACATGGGCTATGTTGGATTTTCGGTGGCCTTCGCTTTCGCACTTTCTGCGCTGATCAGCGGCAGACTTGATGCGACCTGGGCACGTTGGTCGCGTCCCTGGACCACCGTGGCGTGGATGTTTCTCACCTGCGGGATAGCGCTTGGTAGTTTCTGGGCTTATTACGAATTGGGTTGGGGCGGCTGGTGGTTCTGGGACCCAGTCGAAAACGCGTCATTCATGCCCTGGCTGGTCGGGACTGCCTTAATCCACTCACTGGCAGTGACGGAAAAGCGCGGTGGGTTCAAAAGTTGGACAGTATTGCTCGCGATTGCGGCTTTTTCGCTCAGTCTGCTCGGCACCTTCCTCGTGCGTTCCGGCGTACTCACTTCAGTTCATGCCTTTGCCACTGATCCCAAGCGCGGCATCTTCATCCTAACGTTTCTCGTCTTTGTCATTGGCGGCTCACTTCTCTTATACGCGTGGCGGGCAAAACAGGTAGGTTTGGGAGGTAAGTTCGACGTTATCTCGCGCGAATCTTTTCTCCTCGCCAACAACGTCCTGCTGACAGTTGCTGCTGGCTCAGTCTTACTCGGTACTTTGTATCCGCTTTTTGTAGACGCACTCGGCCTGGGCAAATTGTCAGTTGGTCCACCTTATTTCAACCTCGTCTTCGTGCCTTTAATGGCCCCGGCAATGTTTTTGATGGGCGTTGGACCAATCGCTCGTTGGAAGAAGGCTAGTCTTCCGGAGTTGGCGGTTAGGTTGCGCTGGGCGTTCGTTGTGAGTGCCGTTAGCGCTGTTTCCTTGCCGTTTGTGTTTGGCCAGTGGAAGTGGCGGGTTAGTCTCGGCTTGCTGTTAGCCGTTTGGATAGTGGCGACGGTTCTGGTCAACGTCTGGGAGCGGGTGCGAGTCACCTCGGGCCAACTTACCGTTTGGCAAAAGCTACGCATGCAGACCCGCAGTTATTACGGCATGCACCTGGCTCACATCGGCGTGGCGGTCTTCATTGTCGGCGTCACGTTGGTCACTGGATACCAGTCCGAACAGGACGTGCGCATGAATGTTGGCGATACCGTGCATGCAGGTGGGTATGAGTTCAGGTTCAATGGGGTCAGCAATGTTACCGGACCGAATTATCAGGCGGCGCGCGCAGAAATAGTGGTGAGCAAGAACGGCAACGAGCAGCAGAAGATGTATCCGGAAAAGCGCAATTACACGGCGACGGGAAACGTAATGACCGAAACGGCCATCGACACCGGTCTCTTCCGTGATCTTTATGTTTCCCTCGGAGAACCTGTTAACGGCGGCGCCTGGAGCGTGCGTGTTTACTACAAACCATTTGTCGATTGGATCTGGGGTGGCGCCCTCTTGATGGCCATCGGCGGGGGTCTCGCTTTGACGGATCGCCGGTATGCACTCGCAGCTCGCAAACAGCGCGAAGCAACGACCAAAGCTAAGCCGGCGTCGCTCCCGGCTTCGGCAGCTGCGACAGTCGGGGCTGAGGCAGAGTAATATGACGCGCTATTTGATTCCGCTAGTTGTGTTCCTCGGTCTGGCCGCATTTCTTCTTATCGGTTTAGGCAAAGATCCTCACGAGGTTCCCTCACCACTGATCAATAAACCAGCACCAACATTTGCGCTGCCCCAACTCAGTGACGCCAGCAAGACTTTTTCTGCGCAGGAAATGCGGGGCAAGGTGTGGGTACTGAACGTGTGGGCCTCATGGTGTGTTTCCTGCGCTGATGAGCATCCGTTGCTCATCGAGTATGCGCGTTCAGGAGCAGTGCCGATCTATGGGCTAAATTGGAAAGATAAGCCCGAGGATGCCCTGGCCTGGCTTAAAGAGAATGGCAATCCCTATGTGCTGAGCGTTTCGGATCTGGATGGGAAAGTGGCAATTGATTATGGCGTCTATGGCGCACCGGAAACGTATTTGATTGACCGGAACGGCGTTATCCGCCTCAAACAAGTCGGCCCAGTGACACCTGACATCTGGGAGAAGTCATTCTTACCGCTGGTGCAGGAATTGAATCGACAAGGAAGTAACTGAATGAGATTTCTGCCGCTCTTCTTACCGCTCCTCTTGCTCTGTTGCCTGGCCACCGGATTGGCAAAAGAGGCGCAACCTAATTCGGACGATCCCGAGTTGGAAAAACGCGTGACCAACCTGGCGAAAGAACTGCGCTGTCTAGTTTGTCAGAACGAGACGCTGGCCGATTCACAAGCCGACCTGGCTGAAGATCTACGGCGCGAGATTCGGGCGCAAATGCGCGCCGGTAAGAGCGACAAAGAAGTGATAGAGTTTCTTACCGCTCGTTATGGTCAGTTTGTGCTTTACCGGCCGCCAGTGCAACCAACTACCTATTTACTCTGGTTTGGTCCATTTCTTCTCCTGCTGACGGGTTTGTTGATTCTCTTCCGTTACATAAAACAGCGGCGAGATTCAATTGCTGAACAGCCCTTAACCGCCGAACAACGCCGCCGGGCCGATGCTCTTTTGCGCAGTCACTCAGGAAAGGAGATAGTGTGATTCTATTCTGGGTCATCTGCGCCCTGATGATAGTGATTGCCCTCGCGTTCGTCCTGCCGCCATTGTTGCAGCGCC
>DATFRK010000339.1:0-2960 GCA_035263325.1 Pyrinomonadaceae bacterium
ACGCCTCTGAAATCCGGATCCGGTTTGACGCTTGTTTTACTGACGGAAGCAAAAGCAACGGACCGATTGTTGGCACACGAAGCTAAAGACACTCGCCGCATGTCGTGCTCAGCAACCGTATCGTGCCATTTGATTTTGGACCTGGTGAAAATGAAGTTGCCGTTTTGAAATACACCTTTGAAGATGCCGAAGTTGTTGCCCGTGGACTGGCCGTTGCCGAATACCCCCGCATGTAGGACGTTATTGCTGCCACGGAATAATCCGGAAATGACATCGCCCGGCAGTCCGACGGCTTTTGTCCAGAGATAACCAGTCGCATTCTTGGGATCGGTTGGAATAACTGACCACCACAGTCCGGCGCCAGTGGCCAGGATTATGCGGCGGAAATCTTTTTCTATGAGGATGGCAAAAACAGTCTGGAGATCAGAAACAGGAAGAGAAAGCAGAACTGAGGTCGCGACCAGACTCTCGCTGTCCAATTCAAAGTATCTCAGCGTCTTCTCACAGCCCGCATAAATCTGTTGGTCGTTGTCCGGTCCATGCGCCAGGCAGTGTACGTTCGGCTCGTCCCAGTCGTCAGTGAGACAACGAGACTCAAATCCTTCGAGCACATTACTTGATGTATCTACCTTCCAGACGCCGCCGTAACTAGTAGCCACGATGATGATCGGCCCATTGAGCAGGACATCCATGACCCTACCGGAAAACCACACAGAATTATTGAGAATGGAATATGGTGTGACGAGGGCCCAGCTTAGCGGTTGCATTGCTTATTGACTCCGGGCAAAGAAATACTTGTATAGCTATATTAAACCAGCCGCTCCTGACTTAAGCCGTCGAAAGATTTACCACGCGTTTGCGGTGTTCGGCTTTGCTGATCTCATGGATCAGTCCGTCCTCGATCAGGAGAATGCGGTCTGCTGCCTGGGCCAGTCGATCGTCGTGGGTGATCATCACGAACGCTACGCCGCTTTCGCGATTCATTTCCCGCATCAACTCAAACACTTCCTCACCCGAACGACTGTCAAGATTTCCTGTAGGTTCGTCAGCCAGCACGATCTTCGGCCGGTTAGCCAAAGCTCGCACGATCGCGCAACGCTGGTTCTGACCACCACTCATCGCATCAGGCCGTTTTGCCAGTTGCGTTTCCAAACCAACTCTTTTGAGTAGCTGGATCACGTGGTCCTGATCCGCTTCACTCACGTCGCCGTCCCGAATCGTGAGCGGCATGAGCGCGTTCTCCAGGCAAGTGAACTCGTCCAGCAGATAATGAAACTGAAAGATGAACCCTACCTGATCATTTCGCAGTTGGGCCATCTCAGTATCGTCAAGCGTAGAGATATCGACTCCATTGATCAGCACCGCGCCGGCGGTCGGAGTATCAAGCGCCCCGAGTATGTTGAGTAGCGTTGACTTACCACTACCCGACTGGCCGATAACTGCCACAAACTCCTCGGCCCGTATCTTGATATCAATGCCAAACAACACTGGTACATCCACTTTGCCAAAATAAGTCTTGCGCAACCCGCGAGTTTCCAGGACTACTGGCAAGGCAGAGTCTGCGGCCACCAGCGCCGGTTCCAGATCCGATCTTTCAATGCTGCTTGCGCGAGTCAATCAGTTTCCTTCCCTCAACGCATGACGTCTACCGGGTTCATCTTCGCCGCGCGTCTCGCCGGCAGTACTGCCGCCAAGACTGTCGAAACAATCGCCGCCGCAATTGCCAGCGCGAGATAAAACGGAATGATTCGTACCGGGAAGAGTTGTTCCGGCGCCTGACCTACCCGAGTTACTGGTTGCTTAAAAAGACTCAGCAGCAAAACGATCATCGCACCCACGATCGCGCCCAATGCACTACCAATAACTGCCACTCCGAATCCTTCAAAAATGAAGACTGTCAGAATCTGTCGCCGCCGCGCGCCCATGCTCTTGAGAATTCCAATCTGTTTGGACTTCTGCAGTACCGATACGATCAGCACTGCCGCAATCGCAAAGCCCGACGCAATCAAACTGAAACCCGAGATCAAATAGGCAGATGCTGTTTGTACCTGAAGCGACGACAGAAATTGAGGAAATTCCCGAGTCCAGGATTTCGCCTCATAAGGAACCAGGGCCATGATCCTGTCGGCCACTGAATCCGCGTCGTAGATATCGATCAATTTGACCTGAATCGCATTTACGGTCGATCCGAAACCAAACAAACTCTGGCCGGTGCGTAGTGTCACGTACGCGCTGCCTCTTCCCTGCCCGCGGCTGTAGATGCCGGCGATGGTGAAGGAGTCGGAGGCGCCCGTACCGGAAGTCACGCGCACCCGCTCACCACTCGTGACGTTCAGGTCTTTCGCAAGTTCGCCGTCAATCACGATCTCATCGCTGCCGAGGCCAAGATATTTTCCGGAGATTAGATCCTTGGTCACGGGAGTGATGCGATCCTGCAATTCAGGATCGGAGCCAACCACCGCCACGCCGATTGGGTTCGCCCCCTTGGAGATGAATGCCTGTCCCGACACAACCGGGGCCACTTCGCGAACATTTGGCAGTCGTCGGATGGTCTCAACCACTGCCGGATAGTTGTCGATGAATTTCAGTTGCGGCGCGCGCTGTTCGATCGCAGTCGAACTCGGGCCCTCGGGAGCACCGGGCACGCTCGACAGCGGCTTGGGCTTCAGTTCTTCAACCGTAACCGTCACGTGAGGGATTGCATCCGTTAAGAGTTCAGTCAAACGCTGCTGCAAGCCGAAGATCAGAGAGGTAATGAAGATCACGATAATCACGCCGGCAGCAACTGCACTGACTGTCAGTAGGGTCTGGCCACCACCGGACACCAGGTGACGCACGGCGACTTGAGTCTCGAAGCGAATCTTGCGCGGCACAAGAATTCTAAGCAACGTCTCCACTTACTAACCCCTGGCAATTCGTACTCTCTCACCGGCTGTGATTTTTCCCGCATCGACAATTAT
>DATFRK010000340.1:0-2337 GCA_035263325.1 Pyrinomonadaceae bacterium
GGCTGCTGGATGTTGTCGAAACTCGCAAGCTCGAAGCAGCCGTTGATCCCGGCCAACCGCATGGAATACGCTTGACCCGTGAAATGATACTTGGCATGACGGCACAATACGGTCAACGCGACGCCGCCGTATAAAACTTTGGACGCAAGCGGCGGGAGCGTGTTTCGCGAGATAACTGTTCCGGCGATGCTTGTGTGAAATCGCGCCGCCGCGTCAACTCAACCGTTATGCGTATCTCGGCGAAATGACAGCCTATAGGAATTGCAGATTACGGCACTGGGCGAACTCATCGAGGCGATTGATATCTTCGTGACTGGGCTTGCGGGGTGGCGATACATCCTTTCTCCGTCGTATCGAAGGCAGACTCATCACCGATGGAAACAGAAAACGACCTTGCACATGGTTTTGGATATTCTCGGGTCTGTGATCGGAATATTTCTTACAGTGTTCTTAGTCGGACTAATTGGGTATTTGATTCTTTGAAAGGAGCGCCAGAAAGGAAGAAGAGGATCACTTTCGGCTATCATGTGGTTTCCGGCAGTCTCTTGTTCCTCGTCATACCGATGGTTCCGAACGGAGTTGGCGAAGACGGCGTTTCGTGGCTCTTCGCGCCTGAGATTGACCGAGCGTAATCGTCGTCGCGCATAACTCTGCGTGCACCGGAGCCGCGCGATTTCGTTTCTTATGATGCGGTCTTTTTGCTTGCATTGGAGTCGTACCCACGCGCGGCCCGGTGACGCTATCGTTCGGGCGCTGACGAAGTCGCCCTGGAATCTAAAAGGACGTGGTAATGTTCGAGGAGGCAGATTGGACTCAGTTTGATTTTTGGGCGATCGTTGCGTGTCGCGGGCTGGTAACAGTGTCTGACTCGGATCGACATAAATGTAGAGCCTGGCTGGCAAACAAAAACTACAGCATCAACACTCTCAACTTCAGTGCCGGTATCTCCGAAGTCGTCGATAACCTGGGAGAGCTTCTCAAATGGCAGGAGCAGTTCGGATACCGTCTTTCTCCTGAATCGCGGAACCTCGATGCACTCCGTGATGGATTCCTCGAGGGCCCGTTAAGCAGTCACGGAATAAGCGTGCTCGAACTGGAGAGAATTGAGCAAGCGTGGATGGAGGACTCACAGTGGCTGAGAGGCTTCCTAAGCATTGTTCAGGAGGAGAGTCTGATAGAACTTGCGTTGGGTAAACGTTTCTTCTGTGTCCTGCTGGTTCAGAGTAGCACGTCTACTCTGATCGGTGCCGAATTAGAATCGCCGACTATTGGCGTTCCATTTTCTTCGTGGCAGCAGTAGCATCTCCCAACGCGCCCGAACTCGGCGATGCACCCGAGCGCAAAAAGCGCGCCGGGTGATCGCTGACGTTAGAGCGCGACGAGAGTGCAGCTACAACCATGAGCATTGAGAGAGACCCAGAAATCCCATAATCGATAAGTCGTGGCAATAAGCCATCGCTGAGTTCCGGTATTATGTCGACCCTGAGGATTGGCGGGCGTCGTTTATCGACCTTTATCTGAGAAGAGGTACTTTGGTTCGGCGGCTGAGGTTTGTCGGGCCGCAGAACCTTAAGATTGAAACAGGTTTTCCCCAGGCGACGGGTGGTATGTGCATTCTGGACATTCGCAACCGTCAATGGGATGGACTTACAATTGAAGTCGCTGACTTTGAGGCGACCTCTGGCGCAGTCATCTTCGTCGCCCGTAACGTGATCGATCTAGAATCGGAAGAGGACAGCTAACAACGCTCTAACTCGGGCGTGCAGCGGAGCGCACTGACCGGTTTTCACCGTGATCCCAATGCAACGACGCGCGCCCGCTGACGCCAGTCGTTAGCCTGACCTGCCAGGGAGTGGAGAAATGACCAGGCAGTTCGAAGGCAAAGTGGCTTTGGTGACAGGTGCCGCTTCTGGAATAGGCAGGGCAAGCGCACTGGCGTTTGCCCGAGAAGGGGCGAAAACTGTCGTTGCCGACATCCTCGTCGAGGGCGGTGAGGAGACCGTACGGATAATTAAAGAGGCCGGTGGAGATGCTCTGTTTGTGAGGACCGATGTATCGAAAGCAGCCGAGGTTGAACCGCTGATTCAGAAGATCGTCGAGACCTACGGCCGACTGGATTATGCCCATAACAACGCCGGTATTGCGGGGGCGGACGCTCCAACGGCTGACTGCACCGAGGAAAACTGGGATCACACGATCGCCATCAACCTCAAGGGTGTCTGGCTCTGCATGAAGTACGAGATCCCGCAGATGCTCAAGCAAGGTGGCGGTGCGATCGTCAACACGGCATCAACAGCAGGGCTGGTTGCCTTAGAGGGATCGCCTGCCTACTGTGCA
>DATFRK010000341.1:0-17659 GCA_035263325.1 Pyrinomonadaceae bacterium
CACGGGAGCGGATGGGTCGATCGAATCATTGGTCATATATCATTGGACATTTATCATTTGTCATCTTGTTGTTTGGGTGTGCTTCGAGATCTAGAATTCGATGATCTCAGATCTCAACGTCGAAAATTACAAAATGAGAAATGTCCAATGATATATGACCAATGATTCGATCGACCCATCCGCTACCGCGAGATGGCACTAATTTTCAGCGTCATTCCAATACATCGCGCAACTCGGGATGACCACCGTGTTCGGCCCACCCAGCCGCGGTCGAATTAACTTTAGTATCCTTAATACTACGATCAGCACCTTGCTGTAACAGGAATTCAACCATCCGTTGGTGTCCGTTCAGCGCCGCATAATGTAAGCCAGTGCCTGCGTAATCAAATCCTCCCGGGATCACATTAATCTCAGCGCCTTTCTCCAGCAGCAGTTTGGCCGCGTCGATGTGGCCATGCATGCAAGCGTAAACAAATGCGTTGTTGATGATGCCCTGGCCGTCCTGCGACCAGGCGTTGACCCGCTCGGAGAGATGACGGCGATTTAGTTCCTCGATGTCTAAGCCCCAGGGCCAATTAATCTTGCCCGCCTCAGGTTTCAGACTTCCCTCAGGGTTGAAGTAGCCCTCAATTAGATCCGTACGACCGAGTCCCGCAGCGATGCGCAAGTTTTGCACTTTGGCTCCACGTTCAAGCAACAACGCCAGTACGTCGCGGCTGTCCCAGTAGAGAGCCTCCTCCAACGGCGACCAACCTCCGGTTCCATCCACCGCTGCTCCATGATCAAGTAACAGTTCCACTACCGGCCGATTATTAATGCCGCAAGCGGCGACGAGTGGTTCATTCAGTTCGGCGCCAGCGTCGACCAGGACACGCGCCATCTCCAAATTATTGGGTTTGTCCTTTCCGTCCAACGCTACACACTGCAGCAGGGTGGGATGACTCTTCGACGAGCGAGCGGTGGCCAGGGAAGGATCCTCAGCCACCAATTTTTTGAACTTTTCCAGATCTCCGGTTTGCACTGCCCTCATCGCGGGATGGAATTTTGCCTCCATAATCTCTCCCCTTGCTTTCAAAATCGACTGTTGCTCGTGGCCTATTACCTGGGCCGAAGTTTAACTGTTCCAGGCGCAAATGATCAGATCATAATTATTTCATGAATGATTCAGGGAATTAAAAAGACAAGTCAGACAGCTTCCGTTTACTGTGCGTCCCCTCGCAGAGAGTTCTGTTGATAGGTTGACCTGTTGAGGGTGATCGGTAAAGTAAATGAAGTGTCTCAGATTTAGAAAGCTAGTCCAAGCTACAGACAATATCTGGATCATCGTCTTAAAAAGATGCGATGGTCTTGCCGCTCAGCTTACTTGCGCCATTCACAAGCGCCTCACTTGTATGTTCTTAAACCTTTCAATACTCCTTGAAACCTCGCCATCCCGAGTCTGAATACCCGAGAGTATCCAGTCTTTCTCATTCAAAGGAGCAAGAATGAAACGAATCGAGTACATGAAATTGTGCAGAATGTTTGCAGTCATTGTGTTTCTGGCAATCGGTTGCGCCGTGACGGCTCAAGCCGACCCGGTAAACTTCAATACCTTTTACCAGTTTGGCTTTTCCGACCCCGGAGTTCCGTCGACCGGTTGTGATCCCGCCGACCCTGCCGGACCATTCTGTATTCCCAGTGGCGGCACCCCAACGCAGTTTGCGCCTGCCGGACCATGGACGTTCTCATCACCGGTGGCGGTTCTCTTGACTGTCACCGACGCCTTCGCAGCCGGAGATCAATTTGAAATCTTCGACTTCGGTACCAGCCTGGGTCTTACTTCATTGCCCTTCGGCAACAGCAGTTGCGGTGCTGATCCGGTGCCTTGTTTGGCTGACCCATCAATTAGCAGCGGCGTCTTCTCGCTCGTTGCTGGAAACCATTCAATCACCATTGTGCCTGTGCTCTCTCCGTCCGGCGGTGGTTCGGGATATTTCCAGGTCGCGCCCGTACCGGAACCAGCGACCCTGATTCTGTTGGGTACTGGACTGGTGGGATTTTGCGCGCGGCAACGGAAGAAGCGTGCAAGCCAGGGCGACAGAGCCGCGCCACCAATGAATACCGAATGACATTGCGTTGATCTCCCGTCGACCCGGGTGCCGTGTTGTTGCCCCACACGGCTCGCCCAGGTCGTACTCCGTTCGCAAACGGTCAACGTTGTCTGAGCCGCGCACTTGGTGGTGCCTGGAACCTGGAAGTGTGTCGGTCGATCGGGCAGCGCAGTCTTTATGTGTCTTTAGACTTTAACTGGAAGGATATTTTATGAAGTCAAGAATTCTTCGCCCCAAACGCTCTCGCAGTTATCGTGTTCTTATCGCGACTGTGTTGGCGACACTCAGCCTCGGGGCCATCGCCACCAAGTTTTTTGCTTCCCCATCATCTGCGCAACTTGCCGCAGTGCGCTTTGTTGGCCCAACGTCCTCGCAACCGTTGGCCCTGACTGCGGATGATTCATTTCTGGTAGTGGCCAACCCAGACAACAACAGCGTCACTTTTTTTGACGTTCGTGGTGACGTTAATCGCAAGTTAGCGGAAGTACCAGTACAGACGGAGCCTAATGGAGTTGCCTTCTTGCCGAATGGTTCGAAGGCCTACGTCGCTAACACCGTGAGTGGCACCGTTTCGGTGATCAAGGTCAATATTCCTAACGGGATCATTTCCAAACCATCGAAGCACATTCTGGTCGGCACCGAGCCGTATGGCCTGGCGTTGACACCCAATGGCACCAAACTTTACGTCTCGAATTCTCGGTCCGATTCGATCTCGGTGATTGATACAGCGACGGACACAGTGATCAAGACAATCAGCAACGTGGGCTTTGAACCACGCGGCCTGGCGATTACCAACGACGGCGATGGTGACGATACGGATGAAACACTGTACGTCACTCAATATCTGTCGTTACCGACACCAGGCAAAGTCGATGGGCAGGACGATGCCAAGAAAGGTTTTGTGAGTGTCGTATCGACGGCCACCGACACTGTGACCGCCAATGTGGCCCTCAATCCGATTGCGGATACGGGCTTTAAAGCGGCTGGTGATGCCATCGCCCGCATCGCACCTGGGCCGAACTTTATCTTCACCACCGGCGCCTATCCGAACCAACTTAACAACGTGGGGATCAAAGGTAACTTTGCTTTCATCCCAAACACCGGCGCCTCACCCAACGGGCCGTTCCGCTTCGATGTCAACACGCATAGTCTACTCAGCGTTATCAACCGGACGCTGAATGTCGATGCGGGACAGACAATCAATATGCATACCGCGGTGCGGGACCAACAAACGCAGCCGAAACGATTTATTACGCTGCCGTGGTCCATTGCTTTCAAACACCAGGCAGATGAAGGCTACGTTATCAGTGCGGCGAGCAACTTTGTTGTCAAACTCGCCATCAACCCTGCCACCGGTGCAGCTACAGTTCAAACAGACCCGAGTAATCCGGCTGATCCGACGCGCGTCCTGGAAATCAACGTTGGGAAAAATCCTCGGGGCATCGTTGTCAACTCCACTGACACCCGCGCTTTTGTCATGAACTATGTCTCAAGGGACGTGTCGGCGTTGAATTTGACGACTGCGCCGGAAAGTGTTTTGGCCACGTTTTCCTCGGCCAACCTGCCGGCGCCAGGTTCACAGGCAGAAAAGATTCAGGTTGGCAAAGAACTCTACAACACGTCAGTAGGAGTGTTTGATCCGGCGCCGGGCACGACCACACCGATTGTTGGTCGCATGTCGAACAATGGGTGGGGCGCTTGTGCTGCCTGTCATACGCCGTTCGGGTTGTCGGATGATGTGGTCTGGATCTTTCCCAGTGGTCCAAAGCGAACCATACCGCAGCACACCGATTTTGATCTGACTGATCCAAATCGAGCTTCTCAGCGCATGTTGAATTGGGTGGCTGAGCGTGATGAGGAAGAGGACTTTGAGTTGAACATCCGCTTAGTGTCGGGCGGGCAGGGCTTGATCGTGCAGGCTGACGGCGTCACACCCGACCAGGTGGTTAACCTTCGGCCCCTCGCCAGTGCCAATCGCAATCAGTTGAAGGTGAATGGCGTAAATTCCTGGGATGCCATCAAGGCCTTCGTCCAGTTTGGCATCCGCCCGCCTATCTCTCCTGTTTCTAAAACCGATCCGGATGTCGTGGCGGGCCGAGCTCTATTCACTGCGGCCAACTGTCAGCAATGTCACGGTGGGCCACAGTGGACCAGCAGCAAGGTACGCTTTACGCCGCCACCGGATGCAGCGCTGGTAGACGCAAAAGGTCAGGTGGTTAGTGAACTGCGACAAGTTGGGACCTTTGATCCTACGGCGCTCAACGAGGTGAACACGAATGGTGCGCCTGCCCTGGGTGCCGATGGTTTCGTGCCACCTTCGTTGCTTTCATTATTTGCGTTTCCCCAGACATTCTTCCACAACGGCGCGGCGGTTTCGTTGGACCAGGTCATGGACAACGTTACGCATCGCAGCGCCGGTACGGCTGGGGTGGATACACTCACTAGCGCCGCAGATCGCGCGAAGTTGGTGAAATTTATCCAGTCGATCGACGCCAACACCGCGCCGATTCCGTAACAGACGTTGGAGTGCGGGGACCTATCACGCTTTGTGATCGAGCTTGTTTCAAGCTGTGCGATCCCAAGCGGTGACGGGTCCACGCACTCCAACGACCCCACTGGCCCTCACCTCTCCCGAGAACCAGTTTTTTGATTCTTAGCTGGATGATGCCACGGCCTTGCGCCGCGGAGGTTCACGTTTGTTGCTACAAGTGGTCTCGAGTCTTCCTCATTGATGCCACGGTCTTGCGCCGTGGTGGTTCACGTTCTTGCTTCGTGGTGCATCGATCTAAGAGAGGCCGCAACGTGAGCCTCCATGGAGCAAGGCCATGGCATCTCTGATGCTTAGTTCATTTCCAGATGTAGCCGTAAGCATGAAGTACCATGGCGCAAGGCCATGGCATCTGAACCTTGGTAATGTGCTGCGGCTTTTTCCTTCCAGCCGCGAAACTTTCCGCACCATTGCACTCTGTCCCCAAATTTCAGCGAATAACTGTCCCCAAATTTCAGCGAATAAAACGTGAGCAGTTCCAGGCAATAGCGTCTGGCATGAGCATTGCCCCCTTGCACTTGTTCTATGGATGACCAGCAGGACAAGTTTGTTTTGAAAAGAGGAAAGCATCATGAAGCTTCTATTATTCTTTGCACTAGTGTGTGCCCTGGTTTTGGGTACCAGTTTCCTTCCGGTGGCCGGGGCGACAAAAGATACAAAGATGCAACTGGCCACGACCAAGTTTGTCGAACCGGTTACCCTGATGGGTAAGACCCTCCAGGGTGAATACTTGTTCGTCCATGACGATGCTGCGATGGAGCGCGGAGAGGCCTGCACGTCTGTTTACAGAGGTTACGCTGCAACGGCCGACAAGTTGGTAGTTCGTTTCCACTGCGCTCCGGTGGCCCGTCAAATGGCGAAGCACTTTACGGTGCGCACAAAACTCACTGCCCCTGGACGAATCGAATTGATTGAGTTCCAGTTCGGTGGCAGCAGCGAAGGCCATTTGGTACCGATCGATCTTGAGACCGCGCACGTTGACCTGGTGCCGCACAACTAAGAGGATTCGTCAGCCAAAACTGAACCGACCATTAAGGAGGCCTGCTATTGGTGCGCGAAAAGCGATGACCATAAGCTAAGCCTCCGCGACGGTCGGCCTAAAGATCCGTAGCATCGTTACCGCTTCCTCCCCTGCCAGTCCAGCAGATTCACCTTACGTTTTCTCTCTTTCATAAATCTTTCAGAGAGAAATCACGACTTCCAAAAGACTTCTCCGCTGCCGCGCAGTAGGGTGCACGCCGCCCTATGAGTGCTATTAGTTTGGATTGTCATCCTCACCTTAACGCCGCTTCAATTTCCCACGATGAAGAGGCAAGCTGTCTTGAACCGCTATCAACGCTGTTGTGGCTGGAGTGTGGGTCGTGCAGCGGTGAATCAATGGCCATTCTCGGCGCCGAGGGACCGGGCAGGGAAGGGTACAACCTCCTCGACTTCCTCGAAAATAACCAGGTTCAACTGCTCTGGCACCCATCACTCTCGCTCGAGTCTCCGAAACAATTACAAACACTGATCGCTCGAATCCTTAACGGTCAGCAGGATCTCACCTTTCTTTGCGTTGAAGGCAGCATCATCAACGGTCCGAACGGAACCGGAATGTTCGATACGCTCCACGGCCAACCAAAGAGAGACATTATTCGGGCACTCTGCGATCGGGCAGACTTTGTCCTGGCCATGGGAACCTGTGCCTCATTCGGTGGTATTCCCGCAGCGCCGCCGAATCCTACCGAATCAACCGGGCTGCAGTTTCAAAACGACAATCATGGTGGGTTACTGGATCAAGACTGGCGCTCGCGATCCGGCCTGCCAGTGTTGAATTTGAGTGGTTGTCCCGTCGATGCGGCAACCATGATCAAGACGATGAGCTGGATTCTGAAAGGCATGCCGTTAGAACTCGATGTTCGTAATCGGCCATTTACGGTTGGTCCATGTCTTTCCGACACGCTGCATCCGAAGTGTGGTACGTCTGAAAAAGTCGGTTACTCGTGTTATGGCTGTATTAGTGCGAAGTTTCCTTTGAGTAAAGCGATGTTTCGTCAGGTGGAACATCCGGAGAAGGAGAAACCTTTCGATCGCACCAGTGAACAAACCTACATTAACTACCGGCGGGCGATTCAAACTGGAGTGTTCAGCTGTGGCTAAACAAATCATCCAAATGGAGATGAATCGAGTGGAAGGCGACCTCGAGATAAAACTCGAAGTTGATGACCACACAGTGACCGATGCCTGGTGCGTGGGCACAATGTTTCGCGGCTTCGAACAGATCATGTTGGGTCGGGATCCCAACGACGCGTTGATCATTTGTCCACGGATTTGCGGTATTTGCAGTACCTCACAACTTTACGCTGCCACCTCGGCGTTGGAGGTTGCTTACCAGGCGCCGGTTGCGCCCAATGCTATTCGCATCCGCAATCTATGTTTGATGGCCGAGTCAGTGATGAGTGATGCGCGCCACACCTTTCTTATGTTTGCGCCCGATTTTTGTGACGAAGTCTATCGTAGTCACGAACTCTATGAGCAAATGTTGGAATTGTTTGAGCCGCCGTTTAAAGGCAGCCTGGCGCGTCAGACCATTCAGTTTTCTAAGCAGGTTTTGGGGATTGTGATTGCGTTTGGAGGACAGTGGCCGCATTCGACTTACATGGCGCCCGGGGGCGTGACCTGTACCTTGAACAAGTTGAAGTTGGTTGAGTGTCTGTCGGTGATCGAGTCCTATATCGGTTGGTATGAAAAAGCTGTGCTCGGTTGTCTCTCGGAACGCTGGTTGACGCTTCAAAATGCGGCTGATTTTTTTGCGTGGCTGGATGAAACTGACTCCCACCAGAACAGTGCTGTAGGGCTGTTCACACGCTTTGGGCGTTCTATTGGGCTTCATAGAACAGGAAAGGGCTCGGGGAATCTCTTGAGCTCCGGCTGTTATTACGATTCTGACAAGTGGCAACCACCATTCACTGAGGCTGCCTGTTTGCAACCGGCGGGTTTCTTCAACGGCGAGACGAATGAATTGGAAACGTTCTCGCAAGCGCACATCTCAGAACACTTGCGCTATTCATGGTTTGTCGATCACGTCGGAGGACGTCACCCTTTCGACAGTGAGACCAAGCCCGACTACCGACCCGACAGTGAAGCGTATAGCTTTGCCAAGGCCACCCGTTACAAAGACCAGGTAGTGCAGCTGGGACCGCTTGCGGACCTGGTGGTTGCCGGCGATCCACTCATCACGTCGTTCTACCAGGCGGAAGGTTCCAACACCTGGCTGCGACAGTTTTGCCGTTTGCACCGGCCAGTCTCGGTCTTACAGCAGATGCACAAGACTGTTAACGAACTGATCCAGCACCTTGGTGAGCCTACTTTTATCAAACCAACCCCGGTGTTGGACGCTGACGGTTGCGGCTTCATTAACGCTGCGAGAGGAAGCCTGGGTCACTGGGTCAAGATCAGGAAAGGGAAAATTGCCAACTACCAGGTGATAACGCCCACCACCTGGAATGCGTCGCCTCGCGATTCCGAAGGACGGCGGGGCCATTGGGAAGAGAGTTTTATTGGGCTGGAAATCAAGGATCTGGCAAACCCCATCGAGTTGTGTCATGTCGTTCGTTCGCACGATGCCTGCCTGGTGTGTACCGTGCACTTCCTGAACAGGGACAGCAAGAGAACCTTTTCCATCTAAATCCGGCCGGCTCCTTTCATGGTCCATATCATTTGCTTTGGCAATTTGTGGCACGGCGACGACGGTTTTGGTGTGCACGTCTTTCGCAGGTTAGCTGAGCTTGGTGTTCCTGAACACGTGAGAGTCTTTGATGCAGGCACCGCCGGGTTTAACGCGTTGGGATACTTTGAGAACTGTCGCAAAGTGATCATCGTTGACGCGATGGAGTCAGGCCTACCGGCGGGCACAGTGCGGAAGTTCCCCTGGGAAGCAACGGCGCGTCCTGAAGGTGTACTTAGCGTGCATGCAGTTGGCGTTGATCATTTACTTGCGCTGCTACCGGTTCTGAACGAGGAGATGCCGGAAGTAGTAATAATTGGAGCCCAGATTGATCACATCGTGCCGTTTACCGATACGCTTACGCCGGAGTTGGAAAAGGCCGTGGAAACCGCGATCAGTATGATTCAAAGTGAGGCATTGAGTTGAAATCTGTAATAAGTTCGCAGGTTCTAGTTTTTCTGAGAATATTTTGACGCCTTCGGTGTAAGCCTTCTGCGAAGATACTTATTCTTGTTCTTCAAGTCTCTTCTTCTTTGCCGGGCCACCCGACTCGTCCTTGATCGTATAGTCTGATCCAACCTCAAAAAGTGAGTGATCCGGCTCGTTGCGATTGATGTTGAGCAAACGATAGCTCGTCTCGCCAACACGCGGATCAGTGCGCTTGCTAAGCACCGTCATTTGCAGTTGCGGCGAATACCATGTCTCGTCAACAATCTCGATTGGTAGGACGTTGCCAATTTCGCCTGCGGGAATCGTGATTGTGGTGCGACTGCCTTCCGCTTCAACACCCTCGATAACTTGTTTGCCAAGATTTTCCTTCTTTCTGCGCCCATCGTCCGCCTGATTGCCAGCTGATTTCTCGACTCGGACTGGACCGTCTGGTCTAGCGGCTTTCTCGGGAATGGGCTTCGCCTCGTTCGTCTCCCAGCCGGGTTCGCCTATCTTGTTCGGAACTGGTTTTTCGGCCGCCAGTTTCGGTTTGACGGCGATCTTGTAACGCACTTCCTCGTGACTGATAGTGTACTTATAAGCAGTTCTGGTACCGGGAATGAGACTATAGGTGAACCCCGTCACCGGATCATTTATGAAGACGACGGGTTCACCACCGCCCGCCGCTGTCCATTTGCCAATTTTTTCAACGGTACCTTCATTGCGCGTGCGCCCCTGACTATCGCGATACATTTTCGCTACCTCGCGCCGAACGATCTGATTGCCATCGCTGAGGGTTTGGATTGATTCGGTGACTGCGGTCGCCGAAAAGGGCGCGCCAACGACGGTCCTCCCTAAGGCAAACTTAGGCGCAACCAGTTTGAAAGTGTCAACTTCGATTTCGACCGCTGGTTTGGCGTCTTGCATAATCGCGGTCTCACTCTTTGGCCGCTCGATTTGTCGTTCCTTTTCTTGAGCAGGCGCGCTCGTGTAGACCGTCAACATTAAGCCCACAACTATTATCAGTTTGCCTTTCATATGATCCTCCAGTTTTCAATCCTGTTATCAAACTCACTGCACAAAACGAATGGCGCGTGCTACACCGTCCTGCCCAAAAAGCACTTCTGCTCTTACCAGGGTAGTTTCTGCAGCCGGAGGACTGGGTAGCCCTACTTCCCCCAATGCGGAACCGGGCAATTCAACTCTCACCAACCTGATGTTCTCAAGGGCACTAAGATCATCACCCGCGATCAAGGGAAAGAACTCGGTCACAACTTCTTTGTCACGGGCCGCGGCGCGTGGCGCAGAACTGCGTGGACGTACTCGTTTCTGACGAGAGACATGGACGTGTTCAGCCTCACTGGCGCCACTCAGAAGTTGCGGCGACGGCTCAGAAGGTCGAGCTGGTGGGGCGGAAGTTATGTTTACCTGCTCTTCGGAGGAAGCTGGATGTTGCCAGAAGAAACTGACCGTTGCGATCAAAACCAGGATTGCTGCGGCTACAGCGCCTACCTGCCAGGCGTTTAGGCCAGTACGCTGCCAGGAGCTCACTGCTGCGGCGCTGTTGGCTTGAATCCGAATAGCGTTGATTAGTCCCAGTTCAACCCGCAACGGTGTTGTTTCCGCAGCAAGCTCTGCCTGCACTGCCCGAATGCCGGCGATCAAATTCTGTTCTTCAGTCAGTCGATTCGCACAATGATTGCACAACCTGACATGGGCCAGGCTCAGGTCGCGGAGAGAAGCGTCAGCCAGCTGATCGCTTGCCAGCGATAAAACGTTGCGCTCAAAGTCTGTGCACTTCATGCAAAGCACCTCAATAAACTGGTCCACTCTTCGTCTGGAGAGGCCTGGCTGATTTTGCTGGCTCGTAGTCTCTGGACCATCAGGGCATGACCCCGATGCAACCTTGAATTCACTGTTCCCACGGGACATTCCAGTATTCGAGCGGCTTCCGCGTAAGTCATTTCCTGAAAGTCACACAAAACAACTACCTCACGATAGTGAACTGGCAGAGCCACTACGGCCTGGCGCACGATCTTGATTGCTTCTCGCCGTGCGGTTTCCGTTGAGGGATCGTCCCTGGTTACCAGCCGCTCAGTTCCTTCGCCCTCGGCAGGTTCAACTAGCGGCACGTACGGTTTTTCGCGCCTTAGAGAGCGCAGCACGTGATTGCGTGCCATTCCGTACAGGTATGAAGACAAATTGCCGCGCGCCGGATCGTACCGGTGGGGTTCTCGAATCAGTGCTAGAAACACCTCCTGAACAACTTCTTCGGCGATTTGCCTTGATCCGCTCATCAGTAGTCCGAACCGGAAGAGGCCGGCCTGATGTTCCTGGTAGAACGCGGCAAAGACGTGCTCATCACCGGCGGAGATCAGTTGCAATAACTCGGCATCTTTATGAGTCAGAGTCATCAGCTGTTCGGCTGCGGAAAAACTACCTACATATGTAATTCACCGCAGGAGGGGAAAAGCTTCCAAAATATTTGCCTTAAGTGGAAGGTGGCTGCTTTTGATCTCAGATCTCAAGCCAATTGCCTACTTGCGCTCGGGTAACGTTAGTGAGTCGCTGACGGTAACCTCCTCGACTCGCAGGCGAGTAACCGTCAATTCCTCAATCTCCAATGATTTGAACCGCACCTTTCCTGCTCCCAAACGACCAATCGCTAGTCGGCCGATAGCCAACGCCCCAATGGCGAACGCGCCCGCGGCGAATGCGCCCACGGCGAATCCGCCCACGGCAAACGCACCGTATGAAACCGCTCCGATTGCCGTAGCCGGCAAGGCCAACCGGCGTCCATCCCTTGTAGTTTCAAGTTCCTTCATCTTTCAACCCTCCTCGCTGCTATGGTCCAACGGTCCAATACCTGGTCCCAAAGGCCAAAAAATTTTCACCGCTCAGAAAACGCCGCCCCTATAATAAGGACCCTAAGATTGGATCAACTGCTATGAAATTCGCCCGAATTGTATTCCTGGTAGCCGGACTTTTCGGCTTGATTGTAGTCACGCCACAGTATTTCTTCGAAAGCAGAACCGGCCACGACTTTCCGCCGCCGATTACGCACCCGGAGTTCTATTACGGATTCATTGGTGTAACCGTGGCGTGGCAGATTCTCTTTCTGATTCTCTCGCGAGACCCGGAAAGATATCGGCCCATAATGATACCGGCAGTGCTGGAGAAGGCTGGGTGGGTAATTGCGGTGGCGGTTCTTTATCTACAGCAGAGGATTCCTACGGTGATGGTGCCGTTGGCGGGCATTGACCTGGTATTCGGCATTTTGTTTGTCTTTGCTTACCTCAAAACGCCTTCCCTATCCAGGTGAGCCAGCTTCAACTATCTGCGCAACCTCAGCGTCTCTACGTCTCTTGCGGTAGGTATGATTGTATAAGAAAGTTTACCGCAGCGACACAGAGGCGCTGAGCTTGCGCAGATAGAGAAGCCAACTAACCTTTCTTACAGGGAGCTGTACACCGCCTTGCGAAAGTTGGCTCGGTAGTTCCGGGTCAACGTGAGTTGCATTCCATTCTTCATCGTCACCAGGTAGTTGCCATTGAACCAGCGTTGTAATTCCTTTATCCAACCAATCTGAACGATGGTGGAACGATGAATGCGCAGGAACTCACGCGGATTCAATTGCTCTTCGAGTGAACTAATAGTCTCTCGCAGCAAATGTGAACCACCTTCATGGTGCACGCGGACATAGTTTCCCTGCGATTCGATGCAGACGATTCCCGCCACATCAAGCAAGAGGAACTTGTTTGGTTTCTTGATCATGACCCAGTGAATATGTTTGGGGCCACGCTTGATTTCCTCCACCACGGTGTCGAGCTTTTTCCTGGCGCGGGGCCGCTTAATCTGCTCGTCCTGGTCGCTGGTGGTTGTGGGCACTACTGATAAGTTTGCTCTCATTTTAAATGCTCCAATTGTGCAAAACAGGCTTTCTGGACTCGAAGGGTATTGTCTGTGCTGCGTAACCGGTCGTTTCCGTCGTCAGGAATCAACCAGTTGCCATCTTCTGCGCGGATCAGGTGGGCCATCTCGTGCAGCAGGATCAGGGCCCGCGCGGCTCGGGTACCGGACAGGTATTTTCCGATGTAGCGTGATTGGTGATACGAGGGATCCAGTCGATGGTTGTAAAAGGAGCCATTGACGTTGACGACAGTCCGGCCAAAGAGTCGATAATTTGCTCCGCTAGACTGTTCGTGAATCATTTGCAGGCTGCCACTCATCTCCATGGAAACCTCTTTCAAAAGCAATCCCGGTTTCACTTGAGTGATGAAACTGTTAAGGACGGTGGTGGCCAGGCGGGGGCCACCATAGAACTGACTGCAATCATTCTGTTCGTGAAGAATGGTGAAGACATCGTTGTAAGCGACTTTGAAAGAAGAGTCGCGGTGATCCATAACCAGGGGTGTGGGCCCGACTTCTACTAGCTCTGGTACGGCGGATTTGAGCTCAACGCTGGGAGTTTGAGCCCGAGCAGAAATGCAGGTAACCAGTAAGAAGCCAAGCATGCTGATAATCGAAAATTGCATCCTCTTACCTCAGGGCTTAGTTACACTCTCGATCCGATAATTGAAATCCGGCTGCCTGGCGTCGGCTCACCACTGCAACCGGGTGCTCTCACACAGTTCGCTCACGATGGCTTGATATTCTGGTTCGTACGAAACAGATTAGCGGCGTCATACTTGCGCTTGATCTGGGCCAAACGCAGGTAATTTGGACCATAGGCGGCGCGCAATCGATTGCCTTCGTCGGCGGTCAGAAAGTTGACGTAGACGCCACCGTTAGCGAAAGGTGCTGAGGCTTTGAAAAGGTCACGGGCCCAGTTGATGCAGCGCGTGTCATCAGCTGCATTCTCCCAGCGACCGTGAACGTTCATGACAAACTGAGCATCACGGTGAGGGTACGCAGCCGAGTCTGGGCTCGGCCGCGTAGTTGCGCCCCCGAGAGCTCCGAAAAAGATCTCGCATTGAGGTGATGGCAGTTTGTCGCTGTACTCGATAACAGTGTCGAACAATCCATCACTGAGAGTGGAAAAGTTGTGAGACTTCCAGTAGTTGCGCGCCCCGGGCGCGAGTAGTGGATCAAAGGCCTGCTGCCACGCAGCATAAGGCTGTACACCCACGTGTTGTCCTAAGATAGTGCCGAATTTGCGTAACGGTTCAATGAGCGACTCACCTTGCTTTGGATCACCGAGGTAGCACAAAGCGAAGGCGACAATCCCCTGACCGTGTACTTCCGGGGGGAGAAACGGTAACGGTGGGGCCTGGCGTAAGAGAGCCCACACGGAGAGATCGTCCGGCGCTCCGGCGACGAATTCGCGATACTGTCCCAGTACTGCTTTCGCTTCGGCCAGGGGATAGATAACGAGGCCGCTCAACACCTCTGGACCCACTGGATGCAGGCGAAACTCAAAGTGAGTGACGACGCCGAAATTGCCGCCGCCGCCGCGAATGGCCCAGAAAAGGTCCGGGTTCTCAATGGCACTAGCGCGGACTACCTGGCCTGCAGCGGTGACAACCAACGCGGATTCAAGATTGTCGATGGTCATGCCGTACTTGCGACTTAGCCAGCCGAAACCGCCGCCTAAGGTCAGTCCCCCGATTCCGGTGGTGGAATTAATGCCGACTGGAGTTGCGAGACCGTAGGCTTGTGTAGCGGCGTCGAGGTCAGCGAGCGTTGCGCCGCCCTCGATGCTGACTCGGCGCGTCTCAGGGTTGACGGTCGCCGCTTTCATCCGCGACAGATCGATCACTACTCCGTCATCGCACAACGCGCTGCCGGCGATGTTATGACCGCCACCGCGCACGGCGAGGGTGAATCCGCTCTCACGCGCAAAGTTCACTGCCCGCACTACATCTGAGGTGGTCAAGCAACGAACGATTACGGCCGGGTGTTTGTCTATCGTGGCGTTCCAGATTTTTCTTGCGCCTTCATAGGCATGGTCACCGGGCAGGAGCACTTCTCCTGTTAAGACGTTCGTTAGTTCCTCGAGTTTCGCAATCTCAAAGTGCGTCATGACTTCTCCTTGAGCTAGTCGGCGTCCTAACGCTTCCGGCAACAACGTGGCGCGACCCGGGGCAATAATTCGGCTCCAAAAATCTGGAACGTGAGAAGCAAGACCTGACGCATGCGCGTTGCGTTGCAGGGCTGGAGCGAGCAACGCTTATTGCCGGGAACACACGCAAGCCTCGCATCTCACGTTTGGTTGGGAACGAAGTCCAGGCCCCTATAGGACTTCGTTCCCCATGCGGCCGCTATGGGAGCGGCGCGCCCGGGAGGAAGTTTGCGGATGACAACACCGTCACTCCCGCATCACCATCTCCGTCAAACGGGGTGACTGGGCCACCTCCTGGTCCAAAGCAGACGTCATCATCCGCCGGATCGGCGAACCAGACGACCACGTGATTAAGTTCGGCGCGGCTCCGGACTCCGTTCACCACTGTGCTGGCAAAAGCCTCATTGATGATGGTATCTGTCCGCAAAGATCCTTTGCCGGCGGCATTGGTAGTGAAGTCGCCGATGTACTCCACGGCGTTAAAAGGCGGTGCCGGAAGCTCGCTCAGGAACACGGTAAATTCGGTGTGAGGCGGCAGTCCTTCTGCTTTCAAATCCAACGTATCCACGCCCCGGCGTTCCTCCCTGGGAAACACGGTTACGCGGGCAGTAGCGTTAGGAAAACAACCTGCTACTTGTCCGGCAGGCGGACCTAAACGAAACTTTAGTGCTCCATCTTCATGAGTAGTCGTAGACGTATCTTCTTTCTGGGCACTGGCAGTGAGAATTAGCATCAAGCCGATAATTGCAACGGGCAGCACCAGTCTGTATTTCGAAAAGAGGTTCTTCACCTTTTGTGCTAGACCGTTTTCAGGTATCTGTGAGTTCATAAAACCGTTCATTCTGGGTCCTTTCTCTGCAGCTCAATTTCCAACCTGTTTGCTGGCCACAGCCGCGAAACAGGCTTGACGAAGAAACTGGGTCATCCTTTCATCAAGCGGAACGGAGAATAGGGCTGTTACTGAAGGGAAGTCATAAACTTCAGGTAAACCTGCGGTGATCTTTCTGTAATGCAGGAGAAATCCAGCGGTTCGGTGCAACGGTCAACCGGAAAGAGGTTTCCGGGGCTAAGGACACAAAAAAAGAAAACCTTCGCAGTTGCCTTCTTTTCCAGTTGCGTGGACAATAGGCCCGGGCGTGCCTGCGAGTCATAACCTGCCATAGGAAGATCTCGGAAGGTTGGTGACTTTCAGTGGGCAATGAAAAAATAGTCTTTGATCCTGTCTGTCTGGATTTAGCTAATGAATGCCTGCGTCGAGGCTCGCAGGCGATAAGACTCAGACCAAAAGCCTTCGCAGTGCTAACCCATCTCCTCGGGCACTCCGGAAAACTCGTCACCAAACAGGAACTTCTAGACGTCGTCTGGCCAGAGACGTTTGTCAGCGAAGCTGTCCTCAAAGTTACTATTCGTCAGCTGCGCCAGGCCCTCGACGACGATCCAAAGTGTCCCCGCTTCATCGAAACCTCACATCGTCGTGGTTATCGCTTCATCGGTGAGGTCAGCGATGGTGGGCAAATGCTCGCCAAAGATCAGCCGGCCGAAAACGAGGGAGTTCGAGCACCCACACCTGTTTATGGTCACCAACCGTTCAATGTAGTCGGCCGTGATGAGGCCCTGTCACTAATGCGCAGCTGGCGCGACAAGATGCTCGCCGGCGAACGACAAATCGTTTTTGTGACTGGCGAAGCAGGCATTGGCAAGAGCGCTCTGGTTGACACTTTTGCCCGATCCATCGGTGCTGGCCGCGGCATTCGCATCGGCCGGGGCCAATGTTTGGAACAGTACGGCACGGGCGAAGCGTACCTGCCGGTACTAGAAGCCATTGGGCGGTTGTGCAGAGAGCACGAGGAAGTAGTTGAGGTACTGCGGGCTCACGCACCGATGTGGCTGTTGCAGATGCCTTCTTTAGTCAGAACTTCAGAACGGGAATTGTTAAATCGAGAAGTGGTGGGCGCTACCCGCGAGCGTATGTTGCGAGAAATGGGCGACACCCTCGAAGCCCTGACAGCCGATATGCCGCTGGTGCTGATCCTCGAAGACCTCCACTGGAGCGATTACTCAACCCTTGATCTGATCTCCTACCTGGGCCGGCAACGTCACTCAAACCGCCTGATGGTGATCGGTACCTATCGCCCGGTCGAGTTGACGCTAAGCGGTCATCCTCTCAAGGCGGTTAAGCGCGACCTGCTTGCCAAACAGCAATGCGAGGAGTTGTCGCTGGAATACCTCAGTGAGGCTGCGGTGGCTGAGTATCTTGCGGTGAGATTTCCCAGCAATCAATTTCCCGCCGGACTGGCAGGCTTGATTCATAAACGCACCGAGGGCAATCCGCTATTTATGGTTAACGTGGTCGACTACCTTGAGTCGGAGGGGTTGATTGTTGAGTACGAAGACTGTTGGGAGTTGGTCGCCGAGATTGAAAAAGTCGAACTGGGAGTGCCTGACAGTATCAAGCAGATGATCGAGAAACAGGTCGATCATCTTGATGATGAAGAGCGACGAATTTTGGAAGGAGCAAGCATCGCTGGGGTGGAGTTCTCAGCGCTGGCCCTGGCCTCAGGATTGGCCGAGGAACCGTCCGAAGTGGAATTGTTGTGCGACGAACTGACGCGCCAGGGACTATTTCTCGAGGAGCGTGGGGTGCAGGAACTACCAAACGGAGAAGTGGTCAGCCGGTACGGGTTCATCCACTCGTTGTATCAGAATGTCTTGTACGAGCGAGTGTCAGTTTCGCGCCGCGTTCAGGTGCACCGGCGCATGGCGGACCGGGGTGAAGAGATCTATGGCGATCGGGCCCGGGAAATCGCCGCGGAATTCGCGATGCA
>DATFRK010000342.1:0-8784 GCA_035263325.1 Pyrinomonadaceae bacterium
TGTTTCCGATGACTCGTTCCTGTTCACTCAGGAACCGTAGCACACCGTTCTTTTGTCCTATAGTCGTTGGGTAGACGAAAAATCGACAGCTATCCCAACTTTTTTTCAGCTTTTATCTTAGGTTCTTGAATCCGCGCTTGAGTGGGGTTCGTTGGTTTTTAGTTCCTGTCTTTTCTAACTCCTCAATTATTAATAAGCCGCCTCACTGGCGGCTTAGGTTTATTGTCGTGGGAAATTTGCGGCAAAAACCTGCGCGCAACAGATTTCGCAACAGCGGCCGAAATGCTACCTCACGCCGGCCTTTCCGCAGAAAGGGATTTTCCGAACCGCCAAGTGCCGGCGAGCGTATGCAAACCGGCGTTTGTTCGCGAAGGCCGGATTTGTCGCATCGGGACATGTGTCTTTCGTCATGAATCGAGCGATGATTCAATGAAGTTGGTGCCGCTTTCAAAGACAAACAGCGGGTCGCCAGCTTTCGGAAGAGCCTCGCGGTGAAATGATGGCCGCTGAACCGAGACGTTTGACGATCTCCTTTTTTGGTTGGATATGTATCTCGATTTCGGCTCCGCAGCGAGAATTAGAAACGGGGGAAACTGGAATGAAACTCAAGGTTATGGGCGTGACTTTTTGCGCTCTGCTTTTCTTTGCGGCGGCCGTATCAGGCCAGATACCGAACCAGATGGCGCAGGATTTTGTGGCGGGCGAACCACCTTCCATACAAGACGTCGCCCAATACGAAAAGGACGCTGCCGCGAATCCGAGCGATCTAAGGCTGGTCCGCAAGCTCGGCAAGGCATACTTCTTTCGGTTCTTTGGCGCGGGTGAAGTGAACTTCGCTCCAAAGGCACAGAAGACACTCGAACAAGCGCTGGCCATCACGAAGGACGATCCCGAGACGCTTGCCTATCTCGGTTCACTTCATGTGCTACGTGGACTGCGGATCGAGAAGGGGGACGCGGCAAAGCAGAAGGCGAGTTTTGAGAAAGGCTTTGAGATCCTGAAGCTGGCCGAGAAACTCGGACCGAACCACGGCGCCGTCATTTCGATCGCGAGTGCAAGTTATCTGTGGCTGCCCGATTCGTTTGGCATGGCGCCGCACGTGATCGAAATGATCGAGGGCATGCGCAAGGCTATGGGTCCGTATTTCCAAAAGTTCGCGGATCACGGTCAACAGCGGCTGCTGCTAACCCTCGGTCAGGCATATGTTAAAACGAGCCAACCAGCAAAGGCCCAGCCGTTGTTTGAAGAGGCATTGGCGATCAACGGTACGTCGCGAGAGGCCGGATACCTGCGAGCTGAATTGTCGAAACTAAAGGAATAACGCCAGGCGACGACACGCAGACGATGACCGGCGGGGATCACCCGGGATGTGAACCACAGATCGATAACTTCTTTTACTCGACGCCGAGATCTTACCGGTTTCCAGATCCGATCGCGTACACCTGGTTGTCGAAACTTCCGACGTAGAGCGTGCCATCAGAGGCAATTACCGGAGAAGAATTCACAGTGCCGCCCGTCGCGAATACCCACTTCTTCGTGCCATCTGGATTGATTGCGTAGACTTTCTTGTCGTCGCAGCCAATATAGATTGTGCCGCTCTGCGAGATGCCAGCAGAGGAACGCACCGGAACCCCAGTTTCAAATTCCCACTTCTTAGTACCATCGGGATCGACACGCATGAGCGTATCACAGCAGCTTAACCTGCGGGCGGATGCAGGCTTAAAACTTGTTCGTTTTTAGAGATTGACTCACACCCGTTACTTTTGGGACATTGACTTCTGCGCAGCATCAAGAATTTTTCGTGAAGTAAACACTGCGCTGAATCGACGGTACCCAACCAAAGCTCGCTTGTTGACAAATTTCAAAACGCGGAAGAACACGATGACACGATTATTGAAGGTCTGGTTGATCGCATCAGTCTTCGCTTTCTCAAACGTATTTCAAATCTTCGCCCAACCTAACTCCAACTTCAGTGAAGGCCGGCTCGTTGTAAGGAAAGCACAATTTAGATTGGGTGTTGCTTATTCGAGCAGCCTCTATTCAAACAAGGAACGATTTGAATTTTCAATTGGAAGCGAAAAGATTGTTTTGAATTCTTCCAATCCGCGAGTTTATTTCAACAAGACATTCAACACCGGCGATAGCTATCAAGTCACCCAGGTTTCAGGACCGAGGCCGTGCAGTTTTCTGGATCCTGTGCAAGGAACTTTCGGCGTGCAAGATGTCGTGTTACTTGCAAATTGCGGTAATCCTCCGCTAACGCTCTTTAAACTGGAAGTGAAAGGTGTCGAGTCCGGCGAAGCTTTCAAGTTTGCCGATACTTACAACAGAACATATGCAGTTTCATTTCCAACCACGCTGAATTTGGGTGGTTATCCCCAGGGAGACGACTATCTCGTCAAACAAACTGATGGACCACGACTATGCAGAATGTCGCTCAATCAGGGCGTCGTTCCAGTAGCGCCGATTGTTGTCAAAGCTGATTGCAGCAAGAGTCTGACTCAGCCTCCATCGCCAACTCCAAACATTGATCCGCCTACCTCAGGAAACTCATTCAAAGAATTTGAATTGGTGAGCCGCAGTTCCGACGATAAAACTCTCGGCACTTTTTACGAATCGTTTTCACCTGTTATCGGCGGAAGCGGAAACGACGAAGGGCGCTATGTTGCTTTTGTAAGCTCTGCTAAAGGTTTGGGCGGCGGAAGCGGAAAGCATCGTCAGATCTTCTGGCGGGACCGAAAGACTGGCGAAACGCGACTCGTTAGTAGTGGAACTGGCGGCGTTGAAGGCAATCAAGATAGTGCAGCGCCGGCAATTTCAGCGGACGGAAGATCGGTCGCGTTCGAATCATATGCGACGAATCTGGCCTCGGCTGACACTAACGGCGTCCGAGACGTTTTTGTTTGGAACGCCGATACAAATACAGTTACGGCGGTCAGCGAAAATCGCGGCGTCGAAGCAAATGCCGAAGCGTTTGGCCCTACGATTTCTGCTGACGGGAAACTGATTGCCTTCTCGTCGTCCGCAAGTACTTTGACTTCAGGTGTGGCCGACACTACCACCGTGAATGTTTTTTTGCGGGATATGCAAAGCGGTGCCGTTACGCTCATCAGCAAAGACGAAAAAACTGGCAAAGGAGGAGGCGGTTCACGCCCATCGATTTCGGATGACGGGTCGCGTATCGCCTTTTACAATTACTTTCCGCTGACCAAGGAAGACCAAAATAATCTCTGGGATATATACGTTTGGCAAAGTGGAGGTCCGAAATTAAGGCGCATTAGCAAAACCACATCTGGTGGAGAAAAGAATCAAGGTGTCGAAAGTCCAAGCCGCGTAGTTTCGCCGACGATTTCCGGCGATGGAAATTTCGTAACCTTCGCAACCACCGCAACCAACATGTCCCCTAATGATGGAGCTAATTTTCAGGACGCTTTTATTGCCGACATCAACAGCGGCAGAGTGACTTTACTGAGTTTAGCTAACGGAACTTTGGGCAATGGTGATAGTCCCCTCGGTGAGGGCGAACCAATCGCCATCACGTATGACGGAAGGAAAACCGTTTTTTCATCAAAAGCCACTAACTTAGGTGGACGACTGGTGATGCAGAATTTAACCGAAGGCTTATCGTTGGGTGGGATTCTCCCATTGACCGTTGAAGGGGGTGAAACGAGTGTCAGTACTCCGAACGTGACTCGTGGTGGGAAATGTATAGTATTTGGATCAAATGCGAAACTGGATAAACGATTTTCTTCATCGGGAATTTTCGTGACTTGCAGGTAATCACAAAACTTCTCGACTGGGTCTGCCAAAAATGCTTTCGAGCAACTTTCGGTGACAGGGACTGTGTCAAAAGTCGGAGACCACCGGGCTTCAGCCGCGTGGTACTTCAATTTCTACCTAGTTCGCCACTTACGGCCATTAGATTAGAGACCACCGACTTCAGGCGCGTGGAGTTTCAAGTTTTGCCAATTTTCGCGATGTATAAGGCGGAAATTGAAACTCCACGCGCCTGAAGTCGGTGGTCTCTAGTTTTTTATTTAGTACTAGCTGTAGGTAGAAATTGAAGTACCACGCGGCTAAAGCCCGGTGGTCTCTAGTTCTTATTTAGTACTAGCTGTAGGTAGAAATTGAAGTACCACCGGCTAAAGCCCGGTGGTCTCCAACTTTTGTAAGGACGATAACGGTCTTTTACAAAGATTGCGGCTGGATTGTTTATCGCAAGACCCGACTCAAGTGACCGCTGGCGACATCCCAGAGAACAACTGAAGCATTGCCGCTGCCGCTGGCGAGTAAACTCCCATCAGGTGAGAACGCAACAGCGCGTACTGTCTGGTCATGTCCCTTCAAAATATGCTTCGCTTTGCCAGAATCGGTATCCCAAATAATTGCGGTGCGGTCGTCGCTGCCGCTGGCCAGGAGACGGCCGTTTGCGGAGAAGGCAACTGCGTTAACAGCCGCATCATGTTTGGTCAGTTTTTTTATAAGTGTACCGGAGTGAGAATCGAAGAGATTGATGTCACTCCCGGCCGCGCTCGCTAGGATTCGATCATCAGGACTGAATCTTAGATCGAGAACTTTCTCGTTTCCTGGTAACGTTTGTCTGATACTTCCATCCGAGATCGTCAATAACCTCACGCTGCCTGAGCTGTCCGCCAGGGCAATCGTTTGTTTGCTGTTTGAAAGTGCTACCGAATCAATCTGTAAACCCGGCAAGGGAAAACTCTTCGACAGCGAATCAGTGGTGGTGTCGTAGAGAAGTACCTGGCCCGGAACGACTACCATCATAGTTAGGCCATCACTGGAGAATGCAGTTGCAACAGCGGGACTCTGGTGTGGGAGTTCAAGACTTCGGCGCCGCTGCGTAGCAAAACTCCATAATATCAAGTCACCATCTGCAACTTCGGCAAATGAATGCGAATTAAGCGAAGCGCTGACTCGCGTCGGGCCTTTATCCCCCACCATTTGGAACTTGAGCTCTCCTGTTCGAGGATCCCACTGTTTGATTTCTCCCTGATCACTTTCAGCAGTCACGAATGTTCCCTCTGTATTGAAAGCTACTTCGAGAATTGTCTTTACATTCAGCAGAAAACGGCCGACAGGTCTTTTTACTTTGTCGCCCACGCTCGACGCGTCCATTCTCTGCTTGATCTTCCAGCCCAGCGTATCGATTAACTCAATCGAATCATCGCCCGAAGCGAATGCCACCATTCGTCCATTTTGAGCGACCGTGAGCAACTTAACTGCCTCGTTGTAGGTCTCACCGCCAGTCGGAACCCGCGCGACTGCTCTCGATTTTAGATCCCATAATTTCAGCGCCGGAACCGCTTCTTTCTCGTTATCATTCAACATCCCACCCAGCATCAGGTAGCGACCACTTGGCTCGTAAGTCACACAATGAACTGCTCCGAGATCATTGAGTTTGGCGAAAAGACTCCAGTCTTTTACCTCGAAGATCTGGACTTCGCTGCGAGCCATTACGCGGATAAGATTGCCTGAGCTCTCGTGATCAAACTTTGTGCTAACAACGGCCAGATGTTGTGAGTCAGGCGAGAACGCGAGTGCATTGGGCCAGCCGCGAAAGTCCTTTAACTCACTAACTTCCTTTCCCGTACCAGCGTCAAAGATCTTGACTTGATTCTGACCGATCGTGGCCACGAACTTTCCATCACCGGAATAGGCAAGCGTACCAGGACTCTTGATGTTGACTTTCTTTTTCTCTTGGCCGCTTACACCATCCAGTAATCTAAGTTCCGAAGTGGTGAAAGGATTGAAGTCGAATTGACCTGAGCCGCGCGGACGACCCAAACCCCGGGTCGGAGACGGTCCTCTATCGGTGAGGGTGGAAAACTGCCGCAACGATTGAACCACCGCGATCTGTTTCCCATCCGGTGAACACTCAACGGCAATCGAGATCGAATCTTCACGGGATACCGCCGATTTTTGCCTGAGCTCTCCTGTACTTACATCCCACCACTTCACCTCGCTACTGACCTCTCCATTCCGTGACGTCGCTTTCTGCTGCAGCTTTTCCGGATGGTACTCGAGGCTCCCACTAATTATTAGCTTGCTATCGGGAGTGAAGGTGAGCGAACGAACCGGACCATCGAAACCTTGAATCACTCGTCGAAGGGAACCCGTGTCCGTGTCCCATAGTTCAATGCGCCCGAATTGTTGGGTTGGTTCGGTTGCACCTCGAGCGATAGCCAGGGTTTTACCGTCTGGCGAAAACTTTATATCAAACACGACGTCCGGTGCCTGGTCGACAACGGCTTCGGGTCTCGTACGTTGGGGAACTGCGGTCACACAAACGCAGAGGAGCAAAAAGAACCCGGCAAGAACTCTTAAGTGATGGCTTTCGTTTTTCATTGAATCTTAAGTCGATTCCTAAGTCAGCTGCTGAATCCGCTCTTGCAGGAATTGCCGCTCTGGTTCCTGTTGAGTGAGCGCCAAAGCTTTTTCATAAGACGACCGGGCCTCAGCGGTCCTGCTAAGCCTGCGGCATAACTCTGCGCGGGCTGAATGTGCCAGGTAGTAATTTGCTAATTCGCCTTGTTCCAACAAGGACCCCAGGGCGTTCTCCACCAATTCCAACCCTTCAGCGATCTGCTCGCGGTTCCAGAGCGAGCGATCTTGATTCTCCAGCAAAATCAGCTCTCCGGGGAGAGGTCGTTCGTGAGTGCGCAATCTTATTTTGATCCGCTTGCTTGTCGACTTGACCCACGGAAATACTGTCACACTCGATGCTTTGGTGGTGTCAATCCATAAAGTAGTAATTCTCTCTACTAGACGACTGTTTTCGTGGACGATACTTCGTCCGCAGTTGTTCTCAAATACATGCTGATAGAACCTTACTAACGAAGGGAATCAACCATGACAAGCTTTCTTCAGGATGTGCGATATGGCCTTCGGACGCTGCGCAAGCATAAAAGCTTCACCATCGTTGCGGCACTCACCTTAGCGCTGGGAATAGGCGTGAACACAGCGATGTTTAGCGTACTGAATACCTTTCTCTTTCGCTCGCTTCCTTATCCCGAGTCGTCGCGGTTGGTGCGCGTCTTTCGAACTTCGCCTCATTCCCAGAGTTGGCCTCATAACCCTGGCAACTTCCTCGCTCAGCGCGAGAGGAACACTGTGTTTGAGAAGATGGCCGCCTACACCTATGTCAGCCGCAGCCTTGTTGCGCAGGGTCAGACAGCTGAACGTTTGACAGGTCTGGCAGGAACGGCCGACTTCCTTCCGTTGTTCGGCGTTGCGCCGGCGCACGGTCGTCTTTTCAACCCGGAAGAATTTGAGCCGGGCGCGGACAACGTCATCGTGCTTAGCGACCGCTTCTGGCAAAGTCGTTTTGGAGGCGATCCTAATGTTGTAGGTCGCAATCTGCAACTTGATGGAAAGACAGTGAGCGTTGTTGGGGTAATGCCTCCGGGATTTGATCATCCCATCCTTTGGGGAAGTGTTGATTTCTGGCAACCGCTCGCCTTTACGCCTGAACAAAAGACAACTACCGCTAATTATCTATCTTCATTCGCCCGCCTCAAACCTGGAGTATCGATTAAGCAGGCCGAACAAAGCCTCGTTATCCTGGTCGCTAATATTAATAAAGAAAAATCACCGAACAGCCAAAACCCCGACAGTGTTCGGCTTGAACTGCTTCAGCGCTCAATGTCTGATGACATCGGCAGGAAGGTAATGTGGTTCACCTTCGGCCTCGCTGGTTTTGTCTTGCTAATCGCTTGCGCAAACATTGCCAACCTCCAGTTGGTCCGCACTGCTTCACGCTCACGCGAACTCGCTGTTCGTGCTGCATTGGGCGCTGGTCGATTCCGGTTACTGCGCCAGTCACTCACGGAAAGTATCGTGGTGGCGCTAATTGGTGGGTTGTTGAGTCTGGGGCTGGCGTTGTGGGGTGTGAGATTCATCAGCCATCAGCTCTTCCCCAACTTGCCCGGTGCGGCAGTCGAACTTGATCTGAAGGTTTTTGGTTTTGCCTTTGCTTGTTCTCTATTAACTGGTGTGTTGTTTGGAACTGTACCGGCATTGTTCGCGTCACGCTCCGACATCAATCAGGCGGTACGCGAGAACGCACGGGGTACGACGGCGGGCCGCTCACAGCATCGTTTGCGACATGTGCTGATAATTGGCGAGGTCGCCTTCGCGATGATCTTACTCGCTGCTGCAGGTCTATTCCTCCGTGGTCTGCAGAGATTTCTTAATTCGGATCCGGGCTGGACCGTCGATGGACTGGTGACGGCGAACTTGAGCTTGCGCGGAGAAAAATACTCTAAGAATGCGCAGCGGGTTGCGTTCTTCTCGGAGCTGGAGAACCGAATAAAGACTTTGCCCGGCTTCAGCCATGTCGCGATCGGTGACTCACAGCCAGTATATGGTTTCAACAGCAGTGATTCGCTCGTAATTGAGGGTCGACCAGAACCTCCGCCCGATCAATATCCTGAAGTGTTTATCGAACCAGTGAACACCGATTATTTCGCCGCGTACGGAGTTCAATTATTGCGGGGACGCACTTTCAACAACGCAGACATGGCTGAGCGACCGAGAGTGGTGATCATAAATGACTCAATGGCCCAACACTTCTGGCCTAATCAGAATCCTATCGGCGCGCGGATCGGAAATCCCCGCGAGAAGAACTGGCAGGAAGTTGTTGGTGTAGTCAGAGACATGAAATTTCCCGGCGATCTAAGTGAGCCTTATACACGCTACCAAACCTTTGTACCATTGCCCCAGTGGGTTCCAGGTTCTATCACCATTGCGCTGCGCACTGCGCAA
>DATFRK010000343.1:0-3376 GCA_035263325.1 Pyrinomonadaceae bacterium
GGTTACCACGAGTGAGTTCGCTTCAACCTTCATGTGTAACGACGCCGGCGTGACGGTGCCATCGGTAAACTGCGTTTCGCCGCTGATATTCTTAATCGCGATGTTGTGGTTGTGACCGAAGCTTGAGAACAAGCCACCGACAGACGCATGGACCATAAAGGTACTCTGGCCGGCGTCGATATGATAATGCCGTACGTCTGGCGCCTTCATCTCGACGACTCCAGCCGAACTGACTGAAGTGTCGATCGATCCAGCAGAGGTCCTTGCCAACGGGGAGAAAGCAATACAGACTGCAAGGGTTAATAAGCTTGTGATCACAGCTTTGCAGTGCCCGTTCATAATTTCAACAATCCTCCTCTCAAATCTCGTAGGAATATACTCTCCTTAGATTGTGTTCGAATAAACGAGCCGGTAGGAGGCGCGTCACGAGTTGACGGCCGGCTACTATAGTCCGACGCTCCCACTGAGCGATTTCACCCATCAGTCTTGATCGTCGTTGAATATGTTTCGTGCGTTGACGCCGTTGGTCTTCATAGCTACGCAAGGCAGCTTCTAACTTGTTGTTCTGAGCGAGGCACTTGGCCAGCACCGCCGCGTCCTCAAGTGCCATGCCACCGCCCTGGCCAAGATTTGGTGTACATGGGTGGGCCGCATCTCCCAGCAACGTAACTCGTCCCACGCCCCAGCGACGCAAGGGCCCGAGATCATAAGCACCATTCTTCATGATTTCGGTTTCGGGGGTGGCAGCTATGAGATCGATGATGGGTTCGTGCCAGCCTTTGAATGCTTCAAGTAGTTCATACTTTCGACCTTCGGGTCGATCGAGATGATCTGGAGGTACATTGACTGCCGCATACCAAACGAACTTCTGTGGTCCAACATTGAGGATCCCGAAGCGTTTGCCCGCTCCCCATGTTTCACTGTTCGCGCCGGCAAAAAGTGCAGCGCCGTCGTAACGAGCAACGCCGCGCCAAACTGTATAACCACGGTAGATGGGATCGATTTGACCAAACAATTCCGAGCGGACTCGGGAACGAAGGCCATCCGCGCCAATCACAATGTCGTGTTCAGCCTTGATTCCGCTGGCAAACGAAATCTTTACTTTATTGCCTGATTGCTCCAGTCGATTTAGTTTTTGGCCCAAACGAATACGGTGCGGAGGCAATGCGGAAAGAAGAGCGGCGAGCAGATCAGAGCGGCGAACGGTAATGGCGGGAACATCAAAACTACCTAGCGCTATGTTCATCAAGATCGCGCCTTTGCTCGACCTTACGAGGAAGTGAGTGCTTGAGCCACTGTGTTCGCGCAGGTGTTCAAGCAATCCCCAGCCGCGCAATACCCGGGTGGCGTTTGGCCACAGCATCATCCCCGCTCCGGCTTCGCGAATCTGAGGCGCACGTTCATATACCGTTGCTTCGATACCCACCTGATGGAGGGCAACGGCTGCGGCAACCCCACCAATCCCTCCGCCGACAATCCCGATTTTTGGTTTCGGCATTGCTATGAACAATTACTAATGAAAAAGCTCGACGAATTTGCGAAGCTTAAAATCTTGGAGCAAGGGACACACTTGTCCCTTGCAGCCCTGGTCGCCCCTTTAATGTGCATTAGGTTTAGTAATGAAAGCCAAGCGGACCAATAAACTCGAGAAATCAATATAATCGAGCTTGTGATGTTTGCGGGTTGGCTCACGTTTGCCGGAGTACGGGTAAATAAGTGAAGACCCAGGGTCGGTTCTTTAGGGTCCCTTGGAACCTGTGGTTAAATCCCACACCAATTCCATTTTCTCAGAAGCGCTACTCAATCGTCTCCTGAACAAATAAGCTTATGAGAACGTAGAAACAGCACAAAGAAGAAACTACACCGGAGGGAAGAAAGCAAATGCGCACTCATCGTTTGAGCGCCTTGATACTCATTTCACTCCTCGGAATGTTGTTGAGTGGCTTCGCTACGGTAATCGGTCAGACGCAACGTATTTCACTCAACTCACCTGACCAGCTCAAGTTAATCAATGTAAAGGCTGAAATTGTTAACTTTAAAGGTCGAAAGGCGCTCCGTCTCAACGACACGGCGTCCGCGGGAGTAGGTGACGAGGGTCGACTCGCAGTTCTGCCAAATACTGATTTCCAGGACGGCGTAATTGAGGTGGACCTGACCGGAGAGCCAGCGCCAGGCGCGGGTGAAGGAGCGCGTGGCTTTGTTGGCGTCGCCTTTCGAGTATCAGCGGATCAGTCCCGTTTTGAATGTATTTATTTGCGACCGACTAATGGACGAGCAGACGACCAGGTGCGGCGGAATCATTCAGTGCAATACATCTCGATACCGGGCTTTCCCTGGAACTTTCTGCGGAAGGAATTCCCCGAGAAGTATGAATCATATGTGGATCTGGTGGCGGGAGAATGGACCAAGGTGAAGATCGAAGTGCGCGGTGACAAAGCGCGCTTGTACGTCAACGGCGTGGCCCAACCAACGTTGCTCGTCAACGACCTGAAACAAGGTCAGAGCAAAGGCGCAGTTGCGTTGTGGATTGGTACTGGGACCGTGGCGCACTTTGCTGACGTGAGAATCTCGCGTTAGGTTAGTCAAACGTTAGGAGGCGACCTCAATGACTCTAAGAATCCTCGGTTTCTCGCTTTTTTCATTCATGCTTGGCGCTGCTCTTTTTGGGGCGCTGACGACTCGTGTTTCAACCGCTTCCGTGCAGGATGATCGTGCGTCTGATCGAGTTGCGATTAAGGCCCACATCGATAGCATCTTTCAGGCGTTCATCAAAAAAGATCCTGCCGCGCTGCGCGCGACCCACGCAGACAATTGGCTGGGCTATCTCGACGACTCTGGGACGATGCTCAAGGGTATCGAAGGCTACATGGATTGGAACCAGGTAGATCCGAAAAGCCCCTACGGGATGAAGAGTTACAAGTTCCGAGACTTTGACATGATCTTCAAGGGTGACGCAGCTTTCGTCTGCTTCGTCGCCGACGTCGAGTCAAACTGGCCCGGCGCGCCGCATCGAGTGTTACAGATTTGTGATTTCTACACGAAGAACAATGGGAGCTGGATTCAGAATGGCAGTGACACCGGGCTTCATCGCGAGACAGTGCAAGAGCAATTGGCTTCGCCGCGGACGCTTAACGACGAAATGAAGCAGCGCCTGCTGGCGGCGCGCGAAAACGTGTGGCGGGCGTGGTTCGCCGGCGATCGCGCGACTTTGGAAAAACTGATCCCGGCAGAAACAGTCGCGATCGAATCAGAAGGTAACGACTGGTCCAACCGGCAAACCATTCTCGACGGTTCCGCACAGCTTGCCAAAGGAGGTGGCAAGCTGGTGAAGCTCGAATTCCCAAAGACGGAAATTCAAATGTACGGTGCCGCAGCT
>DATFRK010000344.1:0-4264 GCA_035263325.1 Pyrinomonadaceae bacterium
AGCGGGCGGTGGCCCGGTCAACTCAACCGTTATGCCGCTCTTCTGATGTTACTTCAGCGCAAACAGCTCGAGGTCTTTGCCGACTATCATCAGTTCTATTTGTGGGACCCGGTGATGACAAAGCTCGCTCCGATTGATTACACCGATGACGATTGTCGCCGTCGAATTAAGACTGGGCCGAACGTCGTTGTCATCCAGCCTGAGCGGGATATGAACGTTCCGGTAACGATCGAAATTCATGATTCCGAACCAGAGCTCTCTCTGAACGACTGGGACCATGTTGCCGAGGCTAGCCTTTATTTACCATCTGGTAATCTGCAGGTTCACGAATGTACTGGTGGCCCGGTTGCTGATTTCAGCGTTGCCGCCGGCTGGTATCGTGTTCGCTCTATGCACGGAGGCTTTGATACCATCGCGCCTGTTGGTACTGACGGCAATGATTTCTACAAAGTTGTGATGTGGCCAGCGGACGCGGCGGACGTTGCCGTGCTAAAACAATGGGCGGCATAACAAATCGTTGGACGCGAGCGGCGAGAGCGGGTTTCGCATCATGACTGGTGCGGCGGTGCTTGAATGAAATCGCGCCGCCCGGTCAACTCAACCGTTATGCCGCACGTCCACCAAATCGATCTCACTAACTTCTGCGGACCTCGGAGAACTAACATGAATAGAATTGCATGCTTATTGGCACTGGTTCTGACGGGCGTATCGGCTGGACAGATCAATAAACCGACAACACCTAGTGAAGAGCGAGTCGTGCAAGCTTCCTCCATTTACATCGAGGATCTGACATGGACTGAAGTTCGCGACGCGATCGCAAGCGGCAAGACGACCGCGATCATATACGTAGGCAGTACGGAACAAAAAGGGCCTCACATGGCCATCGGAGAGCACAATTTTGTCGCGCACTTTGTGGCTGGACGCATTGCCGAAACGCTTGGTGATGCGCTGGTTTTTCCCACGCTTCCATTCGCGCTAACAGGTGACCCGGCGACGAAGACTGGACACATGCGATTTCCTGGCAGCGTTTCTCTCACTTCCGAAGTGTTCCTGGGCGTCGTTCGCCAAATCGCTATTTCCGCCATCGCCGCCGGGTTCAAGGAGGTCTACCTTATGGGCGACCACGGCGGTGGCCAGAGCGAGCTCAAACTTGCAGCCGAAAGTTTAGACGGCGACTGGAGTAGTAAGGGAGTGCTCGTGCGGTATGTGCCCGACCTGTACATCAAGTCGCAGGAACAAGCAAGAAAATATCTTGGGGATCATCAGATTGTAGTCGGGTCACACGCTGGTGCGGTCGATACTAGCGAACTGATGTCCGTTGATGTAGCGCGGAGGTGGATCCGCGCGGACAAGCTGGCTTTGAGTAACAGCACACAACGGGCTAGCACAGGCGTCGACGGCGATCCGACGAAAGCCACTCCTGAGATGGGGAAGATTTTCATAGATTTCAAGGTGAAAGCTGCAGTCGCACAAATTCGTGAGTTCAGAAACGCAAGAAACCGGAAACCGTGAAATCAGTTCTTAAAATCTCGGCGCGGCATAACAAATCGTCAGGGCGTGTGAAAACTGAAGTTAGTTTTGTGTGATTGAAGTAGTCAGTTACGTATTAGCTGACGATGAGGTAGAGGTTGAAGAGAAGAGAAAGGCGAGGCTGCTTCAGGTTACTGCGGCGATTAGGTTTTTCACACCGATAATGTTGATGGCTCGTTTCAGATTGTAACTCAAGACCGTCAAACTCATTTCTGCGCTTACCTTGTCCAAACCCTTCATTAGAAAATAACCCTGGTTCATCGCCCGCTTGATCGTCCCGAACGGCGGCTCGCTTAACTGTTGCCGCCGTCGCAACAGCTCCGGACGCGCGCGTACCCGGCGGGCCATGTCTTCCAAAAGCTTCTCATCCACCCAGCGCGTGATGCGCCGCCCACCCTGGCTGGTGGTGCATTGCGCTTTAATCGGACAAGACCGACATTGGCTGGTCGTGTAATAGCGAATCTGACGGTTCTGTTCAAAGCTCTCATAGCGAAAGTAAAGCTCTGCACCGGCCGGACAGCGATAACAATCTTTCGCTTCGTCGTAAACAAAATCCTGTTTGGTGAACAGCCCTCGCTTCTGATTCACGGACGTGATCGGTTTGGGAATGTAAGTGGTGATGCCCGCTGCCGCGCATTGCTTCACTTCCGCCCCATCGTAGTAACCCATGTCGGCCACCACTTCGAGTTGCTCAACGCCCAGCGTATCTTTCGCCCGCACGGCCATCTCCGCCAGATGCGCATGGTCGGTCGGGTCGTTGGTCACTTCGTGCTCGACAATCAGTTGATGCTGCTCATCCACTGCCGTCTGCACGTTGTAGCAAACGTCCGTGGAGTTGAAATGCACAATCATCGAGCGCGCATCTTTATCCGTCAGCGACACCTGTTTCGCGCCACTCGCTTTGAGTTCATCCGCCAGTGATTGATATTTCGCCTGGCGCTCTCGCAGCATCGCAATCTTCGCCCGCATGTCAGTCGCGCTCGGCGGCGGCCTGTCGGGGTCAGGATCATTGGCATCAGCCGCATCCAGACCGCGGAGATACGCGTTGATCTTCTCGTCCAGCACCTGCATGGCTTTCTTTAACCGCGGCGCGCTGAAGTTACGCCGTCGCCCATTCACGGCCTTGAACTTGCTCCCGTCCACTGCTACTAACTCGCCGCCGAGCAGTCCCAGCTTCCGGCATAGCAGCGTGAACTCACGACAGACCTGCTGGAGCGGTTTGAGATTGTCGCGGCGAAAGTCGGCGATGGTCTTGAAGTCCGGGCTGAGCTTTCCCAGCAGCCACATCACCTCGAGGTTTACTTTTGTCTCGCGCTCGAGCAGCCGCGATGACCGCACCCGATGCAGATAGCCATACAGGTATAGTCGTAACAGGTCCCCGGGGTCGTAAGCCGGCCGCCCCGTCTCTGCCGGAGTCGCGCGCGCAAACCCCAACTCATTCAGGTGGAGACTGCTGACGAACGCATCGATGAAACGAACCGGATTATCTTCGGTGATATAATCCTCCACCGCTTCGGGAAAAAGGATTACTTGATTGCGTACTGTGCCGCGAATGTAATCCATCAACGTCCTCCTTTGCTTAAAGGCTCAAGCTCGAAGCTCATTGATGATCTTACTGGATTAGTTTGTCAGACTTTTCACACAGTCTGTCGTTGGACGCGAGCGGCGGGAGCGTGTTTCGCATCATGACTGGTCCGGCGATGGTTGAATGAAAATTCACTGACATCTTGACTCCTTAAAAAGTTGTGCCGTTGTTTGTGCCGTAACTCGGTTGAAAGTGCACAGAGTTGCATACTGTGGTAAGCGGTAGCACAGCCAAGCGGATTCGATGCGAAGTGTTTGACCGTGTGGGAGTTGAATGTTACTCGATGCCATTCAGTGCAACTTACGTTTAAGAATTGACACGGTAGGGGTCAGCGGTTCGAGTCCGCTCGTGCCTACCATTGCTCTCAAAAAACCAGGTCAAACCGAACTCACCCAGCTCGCCCTTTCATTGGAAAACGATCACGTAAACATCCCGGCAAAATGTTTGCGTTGATGGCGTTGATCGAGCCAATTTGCTTCACATCTCACTCATCTCGTATCTTACGACGCCTGCAATAAACCAATAAGAGGATAAGAACGAGATGATTCATCACGCGGTTTCAGTCGTGGGCTTCATGATCTTCGCCGCGATCGCCTGGTTACTTTCCAGCAATCGAAAAAAGGTTTCGTGGAAAACGATCGTCTGGGGAGTCGCGCTGCAACTTTTGATTGGGCTGATTATTTTTCGCTTACCTGGTTCGCATCGAATCTTACTCTGGCTTAATAACGCGGTGCTGGTCTTACTCAACGCGTCAAAGAGCGGTTCGGTTTTCCTCTTTGGACCGCTGGCGGCAAGTCCCGGAGAGTCAGGCTCCATCGGCTTTATCCTCGTCTTTCAGGTTCTTCCAGTTGTAATTTTCTTTTCTGCGTTCACCGCTATGCTCTATCACTTGCGTGTGTTGCAAGTATTCGTCCGACTCTTCGCCAGGCTCTTTCACCGCACGATGAAAATCAGCGGCGCAGAATCACTCTCCAGCGCGGCGAACATTTTTGTCGGAATTGAATCGACGCTGGTGGTCCGACCGTACCTGGAAAAAATGACGCGCTCAGAGCTGTTGCTGGTGTTGACTACGGGCCTGGCGACGGTGGCCTCAAGCACGCTCGGAGTTTACGTGGCTTTTCTAACCGGTGTGTTCCCACAAATCGCCGG
>DATFRK010000345.1:0-18676 GCA_035263325.1 Pyrinomonadaceae bacterium
GGTACTGTTGCTGGTGATTCAAACCGGTGGAATGGCGGCAGTCGCGGTGACTTTTTCTCGCTACTTCCTCGAGATGACTCATCTCGCACTTAGTGACGCTCTGCTCGCCGCGATCGTTCTTGCACTGCTAACACTTATCAACTGTCTTGGGGTACGTGCAGGCAGCACAGTGCAAAGCGTCTTCATGGTGCTAAAGATCGTGGCCATAGTGGCCTTGATTTTCTGCGGCCTATTTCTCTCGCCATCCGACCCGACGGCCGGGTTTTCAACGCATTGGTTGGACCGTCCCCTGACATTTGACCTGATCACTGCCGTCGGATTGGCGATGGTGCCGGTGCTGTTTGCCTATGGTGGCTGGCAAACCGCGACGTTTGTTGCCGGAGAGATAAAAGAACCGCAGAAGAATCTGGCCCTGGGTCTGATACTGGGTGTCATCGGCGTGGTGGTTCTCTACCTGGGCGCCAATGTTGTTTACTTAAGAACCCTGGGACCAAGCGGTCTCGCCGCAGCCACTGCCCCTGCATCGGAAGTAATGAGACGAGCCCTGGGCGACTTTGGCGCCCGTGCGATCGCCACTGGAATCGCCATTTCCACCGTTGGGTTTCTTAGCCAAAGCATGTTGACTGCGCCCCGGGTCTACTTTGCGATGGCTAAAGACGGACTGTTCTTTAAAAGTGTTGGCGCCGTGCATCCAAAGACCCGCGCTCCCGTGGTGGCCATCGGGCTGCAAGGACTGTTGGCGATTATCATTGCTTTCTGGGGCAAGTATGAACAGATTTTGAACTACGTCGTCTCGATGGATTTTATTTTCTTTGGCCTGACTGCGTGTTGCATTTTTGTTTTTCGCAAACGAGACACAAATATTTATGGAGCAAACGGGAAAATTACTCGCGTTCCCGGGCATCCACTCACGACCCTCTTGTTCGTCACCGCCTGTTGGTTGGTGGTCATCAATACAATTGTCAACTATCCGAGCAATACTTTGATTGGTATGGCGATACTGGCTGCTGGCGTGCCGGCCTATCTCTTTTGGAGCAGGAGGAATAGAACTTGAGTCGAGCGCAGGAGGCCAAGGGTTCGGCATACATGAACTGGGCCAAGACGAGTTCCGGTGCAAAGTACAACCTGGCCACCAGCGGGCTGGCCAATCTGTCGCTACGAGAGCTCGAGGTTTCTCTTGATGATCTGGAAATCACGAACGGTGGTTACGGCTACGCGCCACTAAAGCAGGCCATCTCCGAGAGATACCGCGTCGCAACTGATTCGATTGTCACTGCGGCAGGAACTTCATTTGCCAACCACTTAGCCCTGGCGGCGCTGTTGGAGCCGGGCGACGAAGTATTGATGGAGCAACCGGTGTATGAACCAGTGTTAGCGACTGCGCGTTATCTCGGGGCGGAGGTAAAGCGATTCAAACGAAGTTTTGCTGAAGGGTTTCGCCTCGAGCCAGCAGAAGTGGAACGCCACCTCACTCCTCGCACAAAACTGATTGTCGTCACTAACCTGCACAATCCGAGTGGTGTCCTCACCGATCAAGCGACCATGAAAGAAATCGGTGACCTGGCCCGGACTGCGAATGCCCGGGTGTTGGTTGATGAAGTGTACCTGGAAACTTTGTTTGAAAAAGAGCCACGGACGGCTTTCCAGCTTGGCCCGGAGTTTGTCATTACCAATAGTTTGACAAAAACATTTGGCTTAAGCGGTCTGCGTTGCGGGTGGATTCTTGCCGAGCCGGAGTTGGCCTGGCGAATGTGGTTACTCAACGACATATTTGCCTCAACGCCGGTGCATGCCGGTGAGCGTCTCAGCGTTTTGGCCTTTCAACAGCTTGAAGGGATCGCGCGCAAGGCAAAAGCACTGCTGGACGTGAATCGACAGTTGGTTAACGACTTCCTGGATTCACGAGAAGACCTGGCGGCCATTAGACCTGAGTTTGGCACCGTGATGTTTCCGCGGTTGCAGCGCGGAAGTGCGGATGAACTTTGCCAATTACTGCGCGAGAAATATGAGACCTCGGTGGTGCCGGGAAGATTTTTCGAACTGCCGGAACACTTTCGTATCGGGATGGGAGGAGACCCGGAGAGTTTGAAGATCGGTTTGGAGAGGTTGGGCGCTGCGCTGGATGAATTGTGATGCCCCGGCCTTGCGCCGTGGAGATTCACGCTTGCCGCTAATCTTAATCGGGCGCGCTATCTCGGGATGCCCCGGCCTTGCGCCGTGGAGATTCACGCTTGCCGCTACCCCTGGCTCGGATAATTTTTAGCAGTGAACGTAAAGAACCATGGCGCAAGGCCATGGCATTCTCAAGAGGGTGACGGAGTTCTAGTAGCAGCAAGCGTGAAAGACCATGGCGCAAGGCCATGGCATTAATTCTTGTCTTTCCTTGACTCCAGCACCAACCAATCAAGTATCTGTTCCGCTGCCTCAACCCCCACTGCCTCAGGAGTGATCTTGATTGGTGTCCCATTGGGCCAGTTGTCTCGCTTCATCACTCCGCCCCCGACCGCCTTGTAGTAAACCTTACCTTTGAACTTTTCCTGACCGGTGTGAGGATTCAGGGCCAGCACTTTAACGTTGAGATCGGGTGAATTGAGAACGATGGTCCCATTTTGAAAACTATCGATATCAAACTCCAGCAGCACGACAAATGCATCTGCTTCCTTTTTGGCGCGCGCCACCGCCGCGTCGTGCTTGAGATCACCCACCGAGGTGGTCGTCACATTCGTTACCTCGCTCAGCCGGTGCACAAAGCTCGAGAAAATCGAATCCTCGCTCAGCAACCGTTTTGACGTGGGTTGTTTGGCCGCTATCAACGTGATGGGCCGGGCGATTTGTCTTGTTTCAGGCTTGTTTGCTGTCTCAGTGCTGTCATCAACTGTTGCTGGGGACGTGGTGTTTGGAGGTTTGGCGCGTCTGCCTGATTGACCATAGGCCGATACCACCAGCAAAAGCAGGAGGCTCGACACCGCCAAGGGCCCAGTACTGCGAGGTTTTCGCCGAGAGTCGGGCAGCATTATCAGGTTTCTTATCTCCGTGATTTGCCCTTAGAAGGCGCGAGGGCTAATAAGGTTGCGCGCCCCGAGACTGCACCATTTAGTTTGTTTTGCTTTGTTGGAGCTTCAACTCTGCTTCAATCCGCGACTTCAAGCCTGCGTACGACGAGTCTGTGACCAACCGCCCATTAACGAAGAAGGTTGGGGTGGAGTCGACACCCAGTCTGTCCCCTTCTGCCACATCGCGCTGCACTTTGTCGCTGTACTTGCCGCTATCCAGGGCTGCGTCAAATCTCACCCGATCCAGGCCGAGATTACTAGCATACTGTTTCAGTTTATCAATCTGTAGGGCCGACTGATTACGATAGAGCAGGTCGGTATACTCCCAGTACTTACCCTGTTCGCGCGCGGCCTCCGCTGCTTCTGCCGCCTTCATAGCGTTCGCATGCTGACTGAGCGGAAAATCGCGCACCACCAGTCTCACGCTGTCGCCATACTCGTTCAGCAAGCGTTCCACTATGGGGTGATGCTGGGCACAACTGGGGCACTGGAAATCTGTAAATTGTACCACTGTCACTGCGGCTTTCGGATTGCCCTTGCTTGGTTGATCATCGAGTGCGATCTTGAAAACCGGAGAGTCGGGTGGAGTAAGAAAGATCTGCAGCGCAGCTGAGCTTCTTAATTGGGCAATAAAAGCCAAATCCGATTTTTTTTCCTCTTCGGCAAACAAATATTCAATGACCTGATCTTTTACATCGGCGAAGTCTCGCCGAATCTTAGCCTTGTTCTGGTTGTAAAACGCCTGCGCTTGCGCCTCGGTAGGTATTGGCACTTTAGCTTTCATGGAGGCGCGCAGTTCGGCGATGGTCTGCCCTTGTTTCTTGGCCGCGCTGGCTAACAGCAGGTCGTTGATTTTGAGATCCAGCGCCCGTTGGCGCGTATTGAAGACCTGTTGCTGGACGTTGAAGATCAGGGGCAACAGGTTTTGTTCCACATCTCCCGAGGTTATCCGGGCGCCGTTCACGGTAGCGAGAACCTGCGCCTTCTCTGCTTCATTGGTGGGAGGCGTAATGGTAGGTACCAATATTTTAACGTCAGCCGCCGCCCGCAAAGAGTTAGCCAGGGCTAAGACGCCGGCTCTTTCCCGTTCATCTCTCAGCCAGGTCATTACATCTGCTTTTACATCCTTGAACTCGTCATCTATCTCGTCCTTGTGCTTGTTGTAGAACGCCAACGCCTCGGCGTCAGTTGGCGCGGTGATCTTGTCAACCACTTCGACCTGGATCAGTTTCTGAACGCTGATATTTCGCTTGGTCGCTTCGTTGCTCAAGAGAGTCGAATTGATTAGGACATTAACTTCGTTTTCCCGGGCTTCAACAACCTCCTGTTGAATGTTCATCACCTTCATCTTGAGATCGGGACCGAGATCTTCTCGGGTGATCTTGACCCCGTTGACGACGGCGAGCACTTCGAGTTGCGGCTTGTCCTCGCAGCCGCAATTAAACTCCTGCGTTAAGACGGCCGCGACGCCCGAGGTTAACCCGAGCGTCAGTACGACAAGGCCCAGGATTGCTGAGTAACAAGGAAGTTTCATTGCGTATTGCGGAACAGCTCGCCGGAGATTATGACTCATCGACCAAGCACCTTAATTGCTTCGCGAGCGTAGTAGGTCAGGATGAGATCGGCGCCAGCTCGCTTGATGCTGGTGAGTGTTTCTAACATGGTCCGTTCTTCGTCGATCCAACCTTTCTGGGCTGCTGCTTTAATCAAGGCATACTCGCCGGAGACGTGATAGGCAGCTAGCGGTACATCAAAGCGATCGCGCACCATCTTCAACACATCCAGATAAACGGTGGCGGGTTTGACCATCAGGATGTCTGCGCCTTCGGAGTAGTCGAGTTCTGCTTCCCGCATTGCCTCCCGAGCGTTAGGCGGATCCATTTGGTACGAACGACGGTCGCCAAAGGCCGGCGCGCTCTCCGCAGCTTCACGAAATGGACCATAAAATGCCGAAGCATACTTTACGGCGTAAGCCATGATCGCCACGTGCTCGAAGCCGCTGCCGTCAAGTGTTTCCCTGATGGCGCCAACTTGTCCGTCCATCATCGCCGATGGTCCAACCAGGTCTGCGCCCGCCTCGGCCTGGCTTAAGGCAGTACGAGCCAGCAATTCGAGTGACTCGTCGTTCAGGATTTCACCTTGCCGGACGACTCCGCAGTGACCGTGAGAGGTGTACTCGCACAAACAGGTATCGGCAATGATGACAACTTCGGGGGCAGACTTGCGCACGGCCCGGATAGCCTGTTGGACGATGCCGTTCTCCGCGTACGCCCCTGAGGCGAGTTCATCTTTCGACTCTGGTAAGCCAAACAAAATCACGCTGCGAACACCGATATCGAAGGCCTTTGACACCTCCGTGGCGGTTTCATCAACCGACAAGTTGTAAACCCCGGGCATGGAGGTGACCTCGCGACGAACGCCGGAGCCGGGGCAAACAAAGAGTGGCAGCACGAAATCGTCTCTTGAAAGTCGCGTTTCGCGCACGAGCGAGCGCAACGCGTCATTGCGCCTGAGGCGGCGGGGGCGATGAAGTAAAGAAGTCACGTTAATAGCCTCTCGCGATTTAAAAGCATCGTTCTTTGTACTTTGTTCTTTGTAGTTAGTGCTTGGTTCTGTTCGCTTATGTTATCTGGAGACACTGATGGTCAAGATGCAAAGTACAAAGAACAAAGTACAAAGCTCAAAGCATAAAACCTTACCACCGGTGGTACGCCGGGTGGCCAGGTTTGACAGCGACAAATGTGCCCCGACAAGTGGCCGTCGTTTTGTCGTACGCGATCATCTCGCCTTCAACGACAGCCCGATCCTCGCTCGATTCCACGACCCGGGCCACAACCTTTACCGGCTGATCCGTTGGCGTGGGTCGCAGCAGTTTGATGGCATAGTCCGCCGTAACCGTGCAAGGCGGATGATCGGCGCCCATCTTATTCATCAGGTACCAGGCTGCAGTCCAATTGCAATGGCAATCGAGGAGCGCTCCTATGATACCGCCGTTTAGCACTCCCTGAAATGCCTCGTACTCTGGTTTGGGTTGCCACTCCGCCACGACTTCGTGCGCCTCGGGAAAGCTGCGAATGTGCAAACCCTTGTCATTAGCTGGCCCGCAGCCAAAACAGGCATTGTTGGGGGCGTAAGTTTCTTGCAAGCTTTTCTCAGTCATAGGTTGATTGAGAGGTCCGTGTGGTTGAGCTTTGTTCTTTGTACTTGGTGCTTTGTTCCTGGTTCTTCGCTCTTTGTCCCGGAGGGACAACATGTTTATAGCATCCGATGTCTTACAAACCCTGGCGGCTCCGGAGGAGCCGAATATTTGTGTGACGAATATTTTCAGGTCGAAATGTTATCTGATCTCAGCCGACATGGCGCTCCTCCGGAGCGCCGGTCCCTGGAGGATGCAGGCTATAAACATGTTGTCCCTCCGGGACAAAGCACAAAGAACAAAGCACGAAGAACAAAGTACAAAGTGCGAAGTACAAAGTACAAAGGGCTTAGTGTCGCAATCCTTGCCTCAGCTTAAAACGCTGCACTTTGCCAGTTGCCGTGTAGGGTAGGTCGTCAACAAATAAGTATCGCCGAGGCTGCTTGAACCGAGGCAAGGAAAGTCCCGCCATTTCTCGCAATTCATCCTCCAGTTTTTGCGTATTGGATTCTATCGCCTCCTTCACCACAAACGCACAAGGGCAGGGAAGACCATCGCTGTCGAAATCTTCAACCACCGCCACGCGCGCGACTCCTGCATGGCGCAGCAACACGCCTTCAACTTCCACTGGCGACACCCACTGTCCACTCGACTTAAAACAATCATCGCTCCGACCCATATGAAACCAGAAGCCATCGCTGTCCTGTCGATAAAGATCGCCGGTGCGAACCCAACCATTCACAAAAGTGCGCGCCGACTCTTCTGGTTTTTGCCAGTAGCCCATCGCTGCGCTTTCACCTTTGACCCATAAGTGACCTTCGGAGCCAGGCAAACTCGGTGCGCCGTTATCGTCTACCAGTCGCACTTCGTAGCCGTTGACCAGTACTCCACTACTGCCGTAACGCAAACGGTCTGCCCGATTCGACAGAAACATGTGCTGCATTTCGGTAGAACCAATGCCATCCAGCACCTTCACAGCAAACGTCTGCTCCCATTCCTCACCGAGTCGAGCGGGCAGAGCTTCACCAGCTGAAATACAGAGCCGCAGACTGGAACAGTCAAGCGGTTGTTCGCGACGGTGATATTCGAGCAGCAGGTTGTAGATGACTGGCACGGCAAAGAATATCGTTGGCCGCTCCTCCACAAGGATGCGAGCGATGACCTTGGGCACTGGCTTCTCCCGACAAAGAATCGTGGTGGCGCCGTTCAGCAGCGGAAACGAAAGACTGTTGCCAAGACCATAGGCGAACGGCAGCCGGGAGGAGGAAAACAGGCGATCACTCGTGGTGAGTTCTAATACTTCCGCGCAGAATGTCTTGTTTGTATAGAAGATATCTGCCTGGCGATGCACTGCGCCCTTCGGGTCCCCGGTACTGCCAGACGTGTAAAGGATCAGTGACGGCTGCTCGTTTCCAGGGGTGGAAAAGCCTGCCGGCTTAAACTCAACTGCGCTTTGCCACAATGCCTCCAGGCTGCGAATCCGGGTTTTTCCGCCAGTCTGACCCGCATTTCCCAACTCCGGACGTTCAACCAAGACAACGAATTCGAGCCCCCGCAGTTTTTCCTCGGCACCTGTCAGCAGGACACTGCAGAGATCGGCCTCAATAAAGGCAAAACGCGCCCCGGAGTTAGCCAGGATTGAATATTGGTCCTCAAGCCGCAGGGCAATGTTGATGGGTACGACGATTGCTCCTAGCGACACTGCGGCGATGAATAGCTCAACAAATTCAGGCGAATCATTGAGCAGCAGGGCGACGCGGTCGCCGGGTTTTGTGCCCAACTCAGAGAGCACGTGGGCCATGCGCAGTGTTTCACTGCGCAACACCCCATAGGTCTTGTGCCGATGACCGTAACTGACTGCCGGTAGCGTCGCTTCGTGAGCAAAGATGGCGTCAAAAAGATTCATTAGGCGTCGGTGGTCAGTCAGTACCACCGCGCGGTTGCGGGTGGGTCAGGCGTCACAGTAGTTAACTTCTTGAAAAGTCTAAAGTCCATTCCGACCGAGTTCAAGTCCCTGGCCGCTGGTCAACATCCTTCGTGCATCGCTCTTGCCTCCCTTAATCATCTTAGGCAAGTCACTTCTCTGTGCCCGCTGAGGTACACCAATGGAAATACTAATCATCCTGGCAGTAGTACTGGCAATCATAGTCGTTGTCGGACATTGCACCTGGCTGTTAATCGCCTGGTTCATTCGTCAATTGATGGGTTCGACGAAGCAAGCAACTGAACCTCTTATGCTCCGGTCCTGGCGCTGCCTGCATTGTAGTCTCGACGTCTCCGAGCAATCGCCTGTCTGCATCCGCTGCGGCACTGCGAGACCCTCCGCACTTACTATTGAACGATTGAAGGACCTGGCAGCAACCGAGCGACAGCTGGAACGGTTTGAGCGAACTGGCAAATTGGACCAGCAGAGTTACAGTCAATTGCAGACCTTGATCGAGTCGGAAAGAATCAGACTCACTAACACGTCGCGCCAGCCAACAGCGAGTGTGCCAACTGTTGAGCCAACTCCTCCAACTCAAGCGACAACGGCACCGCGAATCGATCCGCCAGCAGCCACAGCTTCTTTTCCAACCCATAAGATCTTTAGCGAACCTGAATCCGAGTCCCGGAAAGCGGAAGTAATCGTTCGCCCGACCCTCGTGCCTCAGAAAGAGGAAATTACTCCGCGTCAGCCGCGCCGCCCGTTTACCGAAGTACTCAAATCTTTCATGGAAGAGAGCAATATTCGTTGGGGCGAAATCATTGGCGGACTTTTGATTATCGGTTGTTCTACCGCACTGGTAGTCAGTCTCTGGGCCCAAATCTCGCAAATTCCGGTACTGAAGTTTCTCATCTTCACCACCGTGACCGCTGTGCTCTTCGGGATTGGTCTATACACCGAACATCGCTGGAAACTGCCAACGACGAGTCGCGGCATTTTAACTATTGCCACGCTACTCGTTCCCTTGAACTTCCTCGCGATTGCGGCCGTGTCGCTGAGCAATACTTCAGGCATGCTGGTGATTCTTAGCGAGTTGGCTGCGCCAGCGATTTTTCTCTGCCTGGTCTATTTTGCCGGCCGTGTCATTGCGCCTGGCTGTGCGCACGTGTTGTCCGCGGGTGTGCTTGGCTCTTCGATAGGACAACTCTTAGTTCGTCACTTCGCTGCGCCTGAATCGGCGCCGGCCCTCATGGTCTTTCTCGGGGCATTTCCTGTCGCGTGTTACGTGGCTACCGTTAGTTTGGCGCTCCGGCGTGTCCTGGCAGATCGGGAAATTGACGAAAGTGAAACCGGCACTGTCTTCACCGTTTTAGGCACCATGAGTTTTGCGGCGCTGTTGCCGTTTGGTCTGCTGCTGTACAAGTCAGGCCCGTTGGCCATGACGATGATGTACCTGGCGCCACTGGTCACGCTGTGGGGAATACCTTTGTTGGCCACCGGCACTATCTTGTGGCGACGTATCCACGACAAGAAACTCATTGCTTCAAGGACGACCGGAACCGCCCTGGGCATTCTCGGGGTGATGATTGTGCTCGCGGGAATGGTTTTGGCTTGGCCCAACCCGGAAAGCATCGTTCCGACCGCACTTTTGAATTTTGCGATCTTTACCGCCCTGGCGGTCGCGTTAGAAATTCCCTTCGCTCATCTGATTGCGGCAACCTGTTTTGGCCTGGCTTACCTGGTCGCGTTTCACGTCACCATGGGCCACATTACTTGGCAGAACCTGCGGGTGCTGTCGTTGCTTCAGGTGAGCGTTTCAGCTAGCAGTGGCAACGCCCTCGTCGGTCTGTTTCTACTCTTCCTCGGAAGCTCGGAATGGTTGACGAAACACAGTCGGGCTCGCGACGCTGAATCCTATTTGGTTGCGGCTTGTTTAGTCGGCGTTGCGAGTCTGACGCTGGTAACTGCACTCACCGAACATCAAGGCCTTTGGCTCGTCTACGGGATTTATGCGCTCAGTTCAATCTGGATTGGCTGGCGCCGCAAACTATCGCTCTTCTCGTGGCTTGGGCCAACGCTGCTGCTTTTTGCCCTGGCGGAGGGTTTTGCCCGGGCGCTATTCGTACCTTTTCCCTGGCAGACTGCTTTGCTCGTCCATGCAACCGTTTGCGCAGCCTTCGCGGTTCTGACCGCAACGAACGACCGTTGGCGCATTCTTTCCCAACCGCTAAACGGTGCGGCGCTGATCACGTGTGCTTTGGGTGTCTTAAGCCTGTTTCAGACAAACCCATGGCAAGTAACCGGTAGTCAGGTTAACCGCGTCTTTTGGATTGCCGGAATTCTGCTCCTGTTGCTTTGGCTCAACCGGCGCAAGGCTTTGTTCACTGCGTTTCAGATCGCCATCACCAGTGCCTTTGTCCTGACTGTCAAAGCGGTCCTGCAACAGTACGAGTGGTACACATACCAGCCACACGCATTCCTTCATCCCTGGGGTCTACAGATTCAAGGCACTGTGCTGGCACTGCTGTCACTCTTCTGGATCGGTTTAAGACTGACCATCAAGCGAGTCAGCCAGGATAAGAACAATGCACCTTGGTTGAGTGATGCCTGGAAAGTGATCGACACCAGGTACTCAATTGACCGCCTAATCTCGTGGGGACTATTGGGCACATTCCTCGTGCTCGCACTCTACGGCGCGTTATCTGGGGTCACTCAGGAACTGTCAGCCCCAGGCAGTAATTACGGTAGCGTGAACATTGCCGGTTTTCCTCATCAGGAAGCACTCGGACTCGGCTCATGGATATTGCTGGGCCTGCTGTTGCTCGTGATGCTGACGAATTTGTGGGAGCGACGTCGTAGCGCTTACTTGTTGGGGGCGCTGGCCATCCTGTCAGGACTAGTGCCTCTAATTGCCGGCCGTTTTGAAAACCAAATCGCAGTGGCCACAGCCTGGCGCTGGTTTGCTGCGTTGTTTCTCTTGCTAGGTTCGTTGTTGCTGTTCTATCGGGAACAGGTGCGGCAATATCTCGGCACGATTGGCTGGCCAGGGCTTGATACCAAAGAAGCGGAGCTGACCGGCCGGATCAGAACTGTGCTGATCATTCTTACTGTCGCGCCCCTGACGATACTCACAATCTATCCGGCCCTGCGGGCGATCTATTACTTACCGGTCCAGGGGCCGACCAGCGGATTCTTTTCGTTATTCGCCGACAGCGTGTCCTACTCAGTACCGCTCATCACAGTTGCCCTCGTCATGGTTGGTTATGCCATTAGCGAGCGACTGCCCAGGTTTGCCTTCTATGGCGGCTTCCTCTGTAACGCGACAGTTACGCTAGCCTACTTATTTTCAGTCGTCACGGTTCATGGGTCGATGGATCGAGTTGTTCTGGTCAACCTGGCCCAACTGAACGGAATCACACTGTGTGCGTACGCAATGCTTTGGCTCAGTACTCGGCAGCAATGGCAGCCGGCCCTTGGCCAAACGCAAGACATACTAGCGGGCCACTTACTCAGGCTTCAGTTGTGGCTTGCTATCGGTCTCAATGTAATTGTGATCGCGCCGCTGGCACTCAACCTGTTATTGACACCCGCGCAGGCTGGACTCGCCACCTTCGCTGCCGGAAGTTTCCTTGGTTGGATAGCTCTAGCTACCACACTTGCGACGGCGACGTGGCTCGCTAGAACCCGGCGAGAAAGCCTGTCTGCAACTGTTCTGGCAGTCGTACTGCTTGGTCTTGATTGCCAGTTGGCGTTCAACTTTACGACCCTTGGTGGTTGGACAGGTCTGCACGCCCTCACCATTGCGATCTCCGCCACTTCGTGGTTGCTGCTTGGCGCGTCTGGTTTGTCGAACAGCCCCACCAGCCGAATGGGTTTCAGTCTCAGGCTCGAAGGGTGGCAATCGTCCTGCTGGCATTGCGCCGAGATCTTCGGAGCCCTGGCCGTGGCGCTTTCAATACTCAATTTGCGCGACTCCAGCCAAAGCTATTGGTGGACCATCGGTCCCTTGCTGGCGACCAGCGCGCTTGCGGCGACGTTGAATTGGCAGACTCTTAAGCACCGTTATCTTTACCCTGCGGGAGTTCTTTTCAACTCGGCATTTTCTATTTGGTGGATTCTTTCTCATGAGGGTGAGTCTTTTCACCTCACTCAGTTCGTCGCGGTCAACATTGTCGCTGTCTGTCTAGCGAGCGTTCTCTGGTTATGGCTCGAACTGCGTGCCCGTCGGCTGCGTGAGGATGCACCAGTTGCGGTCCCGTTCCACAGCCTGGCGGCGGTCGGTTCCCTGGTGACTCTCAGCCTGCTGGTCGCGGTAATTTTTCCCGTTCAGAGTGTCGAATGGTTTGCTTTTGGTTCGCTCCTCGTTCTGCTGGCGGCATGTCTCTGGGACAGGCAGGCACGCTTTGCTGTGGTGGGCTTGTATATCCTCGGCTTGTTAGGTGGAGCGATGGTGCTCGTTGAAGCTGAGCTGACGTCAACCCGTTTCATGTGGGCCACTACTATGTATCTCGGTATCTACTCGGTGGTCGTGGCCCTGCTATGGCGCTGGCGGACGAAGTTGATCGACTTAGCCGCCCGGTTTGGCATTCCGCAACGGATCGAAACGACAGTTATTCAATTCAACTGGCTTTGTGCCGTGACTATCGTTTCGGTTGGCGTTGTCATTTGTTACGCGTACTGGATTGATCTCCACTTCGTTGCCTTTGACTTGCGTGCCACTGCTGCCCTGGCAGTGGTGGTCCAGGCAATCACGCTGGGACTCTTGGCCGAAGGAGAGTGGCGCCATCGTTGGCAACGAGCTGCTATAGGAGTGTTCCTGTTCGGTGTGGTCCTGTTGGGCTGGTGCTTTTTGATTCCAGGTGTGACAGCCACGTGGCTCAATCGGAGTGTGATTCTGATGGTCGCGATCTTCGCCCTGGTGGGACTGTTTGGCCTCGCGTTACAGCGAATCAGATCCTGGTATCCCCAATGGATCGAAGCACTCATTGGCTGCACGCCTTACGCCCTCGGTGTCGCTGTCGCAGCTTTGTTCTTTTGCCTGGCTACCGAAGTCTTCTACCAGTTTAGCTTTGGCACGGTCCGAGTCCATCCGCTTTCGCTATTGGCGATTGGGTTGACGTTGACTTCCGCGGTAGTACTTTGCGTCTTTTTTGCGTTGTCACCGGCGCACGATCCACTGCGGCTCTCTGAACAAGGCCGCATGCGTTACGTTTTCGCGGCTGAAGGATTGTTGGCTCTGCTTTTCGTGCACATCAGATTGACGCTGCCCTGGTTGTTCACCGGTTTCTTTGAAAGATACTGGCCGCTGGTAGTCATGGGTGTGGCGTACCTTGGCGTCGCGACTAGTGAGGCATTGCGCCGCCGGAAGTTACTGGTCCTGGCGCAACCGCTCGAACGCTCCGGGGCATTTCTGCCTTTGCTGCCGGTCTTTGGTTTCTGGGTGACATCGACGGCGGTCGACTTTTCCTTGCTGTTGTTTGTTATTGGCGGTCTCTACGGTCTGTTGTCTATCCTGAGACGATCGTTTGTCTTTGGCATGTTGGCGGCGGTGGCGGGGAACTGTGGTCTCTGGTACATGTTGCACCGCACGGCCGATTATCAACTGCTTCAGCATCCGCAGCTGTGGTTGATTCCAGCGGCGCTTTCGGTCTTGGTAGCTGCTTATTTGAATGAAGACAAACTCACGGAAGATCAGCTTGCCGGAATTCGTTACTTGTCGCTGGTGACGATCTATGCGTCGTCAACGGCGGACATCTTTCTGAATGGTGTGGCTGACTCTCCCTGGCTGCCGCTGATCCTGGCGGCCTTGTCGCTGGCTGGAGTGTTCGCCGGAATAGTATTTCGCATTCGTGGCCTGCTTCTCCTGGGTTCAGTGTTCCTGTTGTTATCAATCGTGACGGAGATCTGGTACGCGTCGGCGAATTTTGGTTGGACCTGGTTGTGGTATGTGGCTGGGATTGTGACGGGCGCTTCGATCATCTTCATGTTTGCGATATTTGAGAAGAAGCGCAGTGAAGTGATGCGCATGATGGATGGGTTGAGGGAGTGGGAGCGCTAAACGTGCCCAAAACTATCTCTCATCTTATGAGAGACCATAAACTTCAGTTGCATGGAGCTTCAATTGCGGGGTTGGACGAGCTCCGTCAAAATATAAGTTTGATCGTCTCTCGGACGGTTTTTGCGCCTAGTTCGTTTATTTCGAAATTGGAACGACGTGGTTGAAATATGTTTCTGTTCTCCGCGAGATGAGACTCCTGAACAGATGCCAATCATCCTTCGCTCCCCACCGATTTTATTTGACCTCGGTAACGTTTGGGGAGTATAAGTCCGACAAGCAGCAGCCTTAGCGTCACTGAGTTCTTTGCCTTTCCTCATAAAGGAGCTAATTGTGAAAAACTATCAGGATTCCTCCCCTGCTACACTCATTCCAAGTTTTATTTGGATTTTGGTTGTCACATTGCTTCTAAGTTTCGTGCCGCAAACGATGAATTCAACCTCGAGTCAGAGTCTGACCCAATCGCAGTCACAGGCACCATCTTTTTCTACAGACAGCCAAAGAAAGTTAATTATCGCAGTACCAAAGAAGTTGCCATTGAAGTTCGAAATAAGAAACGAGAAAAGTGAAAACTGGGTCCACGATCTCGAGATCGACGTTACGAATACTTCCGATAAACCGATTTACTATTTGGATTTCGTTCTATTTATCCCCGGAGTAAAAAATGTTGTAACAGGCGAGCCAGTTGGATTCTGGTTGGAATACGGAAGAGTACAACTTATTGATTTCAGTGAACCTCTGTTACCCGACGACGTTCCGATCAAGGCTGGCGAAAAGCACACGTTTAGAATATCGACGTCGAGCGCAAATGGGTGGGAAGAGGTGAAGAAAAGGGACGGGCATCCTACACCAAGGTTCCTCGAGTTACAGTTTCAAAGGCTCAACTTCGGCGATGGGACGGGTTTTAACACCACAGCAGCTGAACCAGTGAACATTCACCCAAAAGCGAGATCGCAAATCAGCCCACCTTCAAACGTTGTACTAAATTTCTCCGATTTGTTGCTACCGGCGAGATCATTGCCGGTAATTTTTTTTGATCATGGTAACTTAGGTATTATTGGAATAAGCCACCTTATTCGACCGCTTGACGAGTGTGCGTTGTCGACCTGTCACCGAGTGAAAGATTCGTTTTTTACTTGCATTCGTGGCTGTAGCGAACAAACCCAGTGGCCAGCAGAATCGAGCTTTGGCTGTGAAATACCGACCGATCCGCAATGTAAGTGTCAGATTACAGCCACGTTTTCTGATACGTGCAGCAATCCAATCTCGGGGACCCAAACCTGCAGCGGGATTGTAATCCACTATCCATGTGATGAGCGTGGCGGTCCTGAAGGATCAGGAAGCACCTGTACCGATGGATTTGATAATGATGGGGATGGTTTAGTTGATTGCGCTGAACCTGCCTGTGTCGTCAGCGAACCTTCCTGTAACCCTTGCGGCACGCAAGGCCAAGGGTGCAGTCTAATCTCACCTTGCTGCGATGGACTTTCATGCATTAACGGGCAGTGCGATACCTGTATTCAACCGACCTGCGATCCTCCAGATGCACCTGATATGAGCAAGTGCTGTTGCGTGGACCCATCAGGTCATTGCACCTCGAGTCCAATCATCGTGGATGTAGACGGAAATGGATTTGAGTTGACTGACTTCACTCGAGGGGTGAACTTTGATTTGGACGGCGACGGCACTAAGGAAAGACTCTCATGGACTGTTGCTGCATCGGACGATAATTTTTTGGTGCTTGACCGGAACGGAAACGGGACAATCGATGACGGCTCAGAAATGTTTGGAAACTTTACGCCTCAGCCTCACCAACAACCGGGGATAACAAAGAACGGATTTTTAGCGCTTGCGGAATTTGATCGCGCTGAAAACGGAGGCAACGGTGATGGCTTAATTGACAAACGTGACGTAATATTTTCTCGGCTGCGTTTATGGCACGACTCTAACCATGACGGTACTTCACAGCCGACCGAACTGCGGCAATTAGACAACTTGGGTGTGAAGTCCATTGGCCTTGATTACAAAACAGCTAGGAGAGTGGATCAATTTGGCAATCGCTTTCGGTATCGAAGCAAAGTGAAAGACGCTCATGGTGCTCAACTTGGCCGTTGGGCCTGGGACGTTTTCTTGGTTCGAGCGCCCTAAGCGAACTCAGATTTCAAGGAGTGGTGCATAAATCGAACCGGCTGGGTTGTGATGAATATGCCGGCAGAGTCACCAAAGTTCTGCTCAGGGACGCCGGACGCAGTAACAATTGATCGGCCAGAATCAAACGATTTTATTTGGAGGTCTCACTGCTCCTTCAGGAATGCAATGCGGCGGCATTGGAGAAGAAAACAATAACATCAATTGGGAGTTGACAATGGAGAGGCCAAATGAACTTTCGTGGTTTATTCTCGTAGTTCTGTTTTCATTCTCGATATCGTTAGGAGCGGGCCATACCTCTGATGAGTTCGGCGTGAAAGAGTACGACGACTTTCATCAGGTGCTGCACCAACTACAACATGAGGCACTCCCCAAGAATGATCTGGCTACGATTCGTGGTCGGGCGACGGAGCTAGTTACGTTGGGCCAGGCAATCGTCAAACGAGGCGTGCCTGAGGGGACAAAGAGTAGCAACGTACAAAGCTTCAAGAAGGAACTCGAGAAGTTCCACGCCGCCCTCAACCAGTACGGCGCGGATGCTAAAGATGGACCAGACGACAAGCTGAAAGCCTCGTACGAAGCGGTACACGACTCATTCGAGATGTTGGCCAGTATGCTCCCTCGAAAATCAGCACACAGCGGCTTACCGCATCGCACGGTCATCTATGATGGGACGGCCACCGAAGTTGCCATCTCACCAACCGAATCCGCTGACCTGTGGATAACGACAACAGATCTACAGCGGGCAACTCGCTTTGTGATTAAGCCGCAGGGAGTTTGCCGCGATGAACTCTGCTTTCCCTTGCCAAAACAGCGCAAAGCAGAGTTCGTCAGTAAGAAAGGCGCCGTCACCTGGTTCAACCTTAGTGAATTTGCCCGACTCATCAAACAGCCCGTCGCCGCAGACGCAAATAACGGAGTCTGGTACTTCGGCCCACGCGAACAGGAACAGAATCGCTATCTGGCATCACTCGAGGCCCCTGACTTCACTCTTCCCGATCTAAACGGAAAATTCCATTCCCTCAAAGATTTTCGCGGCAAGAAAGTATTACTCGTGACCTGGGCTTCCTGGTGAGGCTGCCGTCTGGACCTGCCGGGCTGGCAGGCACTCTACCAGGAACTCAAAGGCAAGAACTTCGAAATCATTTCCGTGGCCCAGGACACTGGCGGCGCGAAGGATGCCGGGAAATGGATCACCGCGGCCAAGCCGGACTACACCGCTTTGGTCGACGAGAAACAGACCGTTACGCAGAAATTCAACATGGTGAATGTGCCCACCGGCGTTTGGATTGACGAACAAGGACGGATTGTGCGTCCCAATGAAGTGGCCTTCATTGACGATCGCTTCAAGGGCTTTACGAAGATGGACGCGGCGCCCTACGTTGAGGCGATTCGTGACTGGGTCACCAACGGCGCTAAGAGTCAGTATGTCTTCAACGATAGTGAATTGAAGCAGATGTTACAGCCGCCGAGCGATGATCGATCGAGAGCAGACGCAGAATTTAGTTTGGCTGAATATCTTTACAAGCAGGGAAAAGGCCTCGACGCGATTCCGCATTTCAAGGAAGCGCAACGTCTCGCTCCTGATAACTGGAACTACAAACGCCAGGCGTGGGCCCTTTCAGATGCAGAGCGGGATTACGGGACGACCTTTATGAAAGAAGTTAACAAGCTCAACGGCAAGCCGTACTACGCCCCGCACCGGAAGTTAGGCAAGACAGACCCTCGCGCACGGAACTGATTCTTTTGGTCATCAGAGGAACTGATCTATTGGTCATATATCATTTTACATTTCTCATTTGTCATTTGGGTCTCGCGGCTGAAAGTTCTCATTTCAGAACGAGGGGCCGGCATTTCTTTCGTCAATGTCAAATGATAAATCAAATGATAAATGTCAAATGATATATGACCAATGACTTGGGCCTTGAGGTCTCAGATGCTGAGATTTCTCAAGGCCATAAGTACAAGACCGAAAGGACCAAGACCAAAGCCCAAAGGCCAAAGGCCCAAAGGCCAAAGACCTACTTAGCGTCCAGCTTCCTGCCCGCATTCAAATTGTCAAAATTCATAATCGCATTGAAGACGAGGAAGTAGCTGCCCTTAGTTTGACCGCGCCAGAACGGATTCGTGGAAAACAGAATCACATGTCCGCTGCCAAAGGGAGCGTCGATGACCGCTGCATGTTGCGCTATCTCATCACCACCATCCAGTAGCCCTGAAATAAACAACTCGCGACTGTCCGCATAACGCAGCACCACTCGTGGCCGCATTGCCGGAGGTATTAAGCCAACAGCATTGCGTCGTTGTTCGTCAGTTACTGGTGGAGCTTCCCAAACTTCGACCCGGGGTGATTCCGGAAT
>DATFRK010000346.1:0-6062 GCA_035263325.1 Pyrinomonadaceae bacterium
CAATTAACGCGGGTCAAGGCTGATGATGAACGACGCATTTCGTCAGCGATGGCCTTAGTTGGCCCAAAGGTGCGCGAGGCTTTCAAGAAGCGAGAAGAAGAACGTCAGAAAAAGTTGACACCGGAGATCCTGCAACAGCGAACTGAGGATAGCGTGAAAATCCAGGCCGCCCTCGCCGAGGTGGCTACACTTTCTGGTGGCTGGACGGAATTTTTGGAAGATCCCTCACAGGCGCAGGCGATCTACAGCAAGATATTCGCCGATATCAGCCAGCGCTACATCATCGGTTACTACCCGACGAACAAGGAGCATGACGGCAAGCGGCGCACGATTGGGTTCGAGGTGAAGGGCCATCCGGAATACACCATCATCGGGCGCCACTACTACTACGCACCTGGGCCATAAAGCAATCCACAGATTACGCAGATTACACAGAACGGCTCAAACAGTTAAGGTGCTCAAACTGGTTCAACTAAACTGCTTACTTGACTTCTGCGTAATCTGCGTAATCTGTGGATAAACGTTTTTCCCAAGTCCCACAACGCCGGTGTTATAATCGCCAGTGCCCCCCAGGACGAGAATTCAACCAACCAGAGCACTTCCCGACCGGTTGTTTTCATTGAGGTGATCCTCCCAACTTGCCCTTGGCAAACGTGAACGTAGGGCTATGTTTGCGCAGCCCAAGGTTTGCCTCTCGAGCCGACCCAACAATCGAGCTCGCCTCATTTTGACGATCAGGTTCTAAAACTAAGTAAATTTGCGGGAGGCGCTTTCAAAATGCGGCACACTGGTATTTCACTCACCCATAATCTCCGGCTGATATTGGTCTTAATAATCTGTGGCCTCTCCGCTCTCGAGATTTCTGCGGCCACACTCCCCGCTGGTTTTTCCGAAACCTCGATCGGCGGAATTGCCTCTCCTACCGCGATGGAGATTGCTCCTGATGGCCGGATCTTTGTGTGCCAACAAGGAGGCAGTTTGCGCGTGATCAAAAACGGCGCCCTGCTATCCACTCCCTTTATGACACTGACAGTTGACTCCAGTGGTGAACGTGGTCTGTTGGGAGTCGCTTTTGATCCAAACTTTGCCAGCAATAATTTTATCTATGTCTATTACACAGTCACCTCGACGCCCAGACACAACCGGGTGAGCCGATTTACTGCCAATGGCGACGTGGTAATGGCCGCTAGTGAGGTGGTCCTACTGGATCTGAACGACTTAAGTAGCGCTACGAATCACAACGGAGGAGCGATCCATTTTGGACCAGACGGCAAGCTGTACATCGCGGTGGGCGAAAACGCCAACCCGCCAAATTCCCAGACTCTTACCACCCTGCTCGGTAAGGTTCTACGCATCAACTCGAATGGCACCATTCCGACCGACAATCCTTTCTTTAACACAGCCACTGGCAACAATCGCGCCATCTGGGCCTGGGGCCTGCGCAATCCTTTTACTTTTGCTTTTCAACCAGGTACGGGGCGAATGTTCATCAACGACGTCGGGCAAAACACGTGGGAAGAAATCAATGATGGCATAGCTGGCTCCAACTACGGCTGGCCCAACACCGAGGGGGCCACTTCTGATCCCGCCTTTCGCTCACCCCTGTTTTTCTACGGACACGGCACCAGCCCAACGACCGGTTGCGCCATCGCCGGCGGCACTTTCTACAATCCCACTACGGCCCAGTTCCCGGCCAGTTATGTTGGTAAATATTTCTTTGCCGATCTGTGCAGCGGCTGGATTCGCTTGATGGATCCGGCTACTAACACCGCCACCGGCTTTGCTACCAACATTAGTCAACCGGTAGACCTTAAGGTTGGCGCCGACGGGAGTCTTTACTATCTCTCAATCGGTAGTGGCGCCGTATTTAGAGTCCAATTTTCGAGCTCGGCGCCAACCATTACCTCCGACCCGGGCAACCAGACAGTGTTACAGGGAACGCCCGCAACTTTCACTGTCGGCGCTAACGGTACCGCACCGTTGAGCTATCAGTGGCAACGCAACATGGTGAACATCAACGGCGCCACTGCTAGTAGTTTCACCCTGGCCTCTCCAGTCTTCGGCGATAGTGGCGCCAAGTTCCGATGTGTAGTGACAAATGCTTTTGGCAGCGCCACCAGCAATGAAGCAACCTTGACGGTCAACGCGCCACCCAGCATCACCCAGCAACCAACCAATCAAACCGTCACGCAAGGACAAACCGCAACTTTCACTGTCACCGCTAGCGGCAGTGCGACGCTCACATATCAATGGCAAAGGAACCAGGCAAATATCAACGGCGCCACCTCCTCGACTTACACAACCGGGGCCACAACCTCTGCTGACGACGGGGCAAAGTTCCGTTGTGTGGTTACGAATGGCTTTGGCAATGCGACCAGCAACGAAGTTACGTTGACCGTGCTCCTGCCGGCCCCGGTTCTGATGACCGAAGGTAATACCGATAGCGCGATTGCGCTTGACTCAGTAAACATGATGCGCGATCCGTTCACGGTCCTGAACCTGTTGAACCTGAGCAGCGACGATCGCACTCGAGTCAAGTTTTTCGCGATGAATCTGCCTGACAACGATCCGGCGGGAGTGGTAGTCCGTGCGGAAGACGCGCAAATGAACGTCTATCCTTTAACGGTCGAATACGTCGGCAAGCTTGCGGAGGCCCCGACGTTGACCGAGATCGTGGTCAAATTACCTGACAACTTGCCAATCATGCAGACGTTGCAGGTAAGCGTTACGTTCCATTCTCAAACGAGCAACAAGGTCCGCATTAGAATGCAGTGAGGGGTTCCTCCTTTGGAGTGCGGGGACTTGTCACCGCTTTGGGATCACTCTAATCGCCCAGTCCTTTTGATCACAAAGCGGTGACAAGTCACCGCACTCCAAGAGGTTTATCGACGGCCTGTGCCCTATAATCAATCTCATGGAACGTAAAGAACCGCTCGTTACCAGTTCGCTGGCGAATACTGATCACGAAGTGCGGGAGAAGTACCCTTACAACGGGGCGGAAAAAGAATTCCTGATCCTCGTCGCCGACGACTCGGTCGACAACGTCGTTGTTGTCAGTCTCGATCTACAGGCGGAAGGTTATAAAGTTGTTACCGCGTCTAATGGTGAAGAAGCCGTCAACGTGGCCCGACTGACACATCCCAACCTCATACTCATGGATATCAGCATGCCTCTTCTGGATGGGTTGGCGGCCGCCCGCAAGATTCATGAAATTGAAGCGCTCCAGGATGTACCTGTAGTCGCGATCACTGCCCTCAGCACCGAAGGCTTTCAACGTGCGGCTTACGACGTGGGGGTCGCCGGCTATCTGGTAAAACCGATCGACTTCGATCGCCTGCATCAACTCGTGCGCCGACTGCTTGGCCCGCAAGCTGCCTAACTTTGGAGTGCGGGGACTTGTCACCGCTTTGGGATCGCTCTAATTGCGTTCTTGTGATCACAAAGCGGTGACAAGTCCCCGCACTCCAAAGTTAATCCATGTACAGACCACCGTTGATCTCGATCGTCTCACCGATCAAGTAACTCGCTTCCTCTGCCGCCATAAACGTAATCACGTTGGCCACCTCTTGCGCCGTTCCCACTCGGCCCAGCGGAGTCGCGTTGACTGCACTCTTGATCATCTCGGCGGTGGAAAACTGCTCGTGATAGGCAGTGTCGATCACTCCCGGGGTCACTGCATTTACGCGAATGCCCAGCGGCGCTAACTCTTTCGCTAACCCCTTGGTAAAAGAGATCAAACCACCTTTGGCACTCGCATAGTGGATTGCTCCCAGGCCCCCACCGGTACGACCGGCAATCGAAGATACATTGATGATGTTGCCCTGCTTGCGTTCAATCATTGAAGGGATCACCGCCTGGCTGCAAAGAAAGGCGCTCTTCAGATTCAAGTCAATCACCTCGTCCCAACGTGATTCGGTTAGGTCGAGAATGCGCAAACGTTCAACCAGCGAACCGGCATTGTTGACCAAAATATCCAACGGTCCCAACTCCGCGCTGGCGCGCTGAACGAGCTTTGTTACCTCGTCGGTCCTGGTTACGTCAGCTTGAACACTGATCGCTCGGCCACCAGCGTCGCTGATCTGTTTTTGCGCCTGGGCCGCGCCACTTTCGTTGCGGTGATAGTTAAGACAAACCGCTGCGCCACACTCGGCGAGCGTCACTGCGGTAGCGTAGCCAATACCACTCGACGCGCCAGTGACGAGGGCGACTTTCCCGGTTAGATCGATTCTCATTGGTCCTCCTCAAGGGTGCCGTATTCTCCCACAGCGCGTCAGTCTTGAGAAATAGCTGAACCTCGTGCACATCCATATTTTCTTCTCTATGCAACTTCATTGATCTCTGTCTCTTTCGAGAAACTCTCTGCGCAACCTCAGCGTCTCAGCGACTCCGCGGTGAGTTTGAAGCGCAGGATGACTCTACTGCAGAGGCGCGGAGACGCTCTCGCAGTGTTTGATTACGTGAAGATTGCGAGTATTGCTTTCTGGGATGCGTACCTGAAGAATGACCGAACTGCGAAGGCTTACCTGAAATCCAACTCGCTTGTGTCCTACAGCAACAACTTACTAAGCATTGATCGAAAGTAATCCACCGATTACGCAGATTACACAGAATTTTCGAAAAGCTCGGAAAGGATCAAGACTAAATCGTTCAGGCAAAAAATCTGCGTAATCGGTGTAATCTGTGGATAAAATTTACGCCTCGACCAACTCTTCTTCAGGGGCGCGCAAAAACTCACCCGGCCTACAGCAACAACTCACTAAGCATTGATCGAAAGTAATCCACCGATTACGCAGATTACACAGAATTTGCGAAAAGCAGGGAAAGGACCAAGACTAAATCGTTCAGGCAAAAAATCTGCGAATCGGTGTAATCTGTGGATTAAATTTACGCCTCGACCAACTCTTCTTCAGGGGCGCGCAGAAACTCACCGGGCGCCACTATCTTTCCGGCAATCGCCGAAGCAGCCACTACATAGGGTGACGCAAGATAAAGTTTCCCTGGGCCACTGCGACCGGGAAAGTTTCGATTCTGCGCGCTGACAGTAACAGTCTCGGCCGAAGGCGACGCTCCCGGTCCGGCATTAATGCAGGCACCGCATGAGGGATCGATCAATTCAGCGCCAGCACGGGCAAAAATCTCGAGATAGCCCTGCTGCTGCGCGTACTGCTTGATCTTTTGCGAGCCAAACTGAATATAGAGATGCACGCCCGGCGCAACTTTCTTCCCGCGCGCCAGGGCGTTCTTGAGCACGGCGGCGTACATATCCATGTCGGCCATTTTGCCGCCTGTACACGATCCACCGTAGGCCGCGTCGATGCGGACTTCCTCCGGCAGTTCAGCAATAGGAATGCCGTTACGCGGATCTCCAGGCGTGGCCACCATGGGCGCAATCTCGTCCAGGTTGATCTCGAACGAGGCCGCGTACTCCGCATCCGGGTCACTGTAAGTAAAACCCCTCTTCACTTCTTCCGCGTCGAGCCCGCGAGTGCGCACGATGTAATCCAGCGTGACTTCATCAGGCTCGATAATTCCCGTGGTGCCCCCAGCTTCCACTGCCATGTTGGTCAACGTCGCGCGTTCGTCCATGGACCAGTGCTTCAAATCATCGCCGGCAAACTCCAGCACCTTGCCGATACCCTTACTCGTCTTCATATATTCCGAGGCCAGAATGTGCAACATCACATCCTTCGCCGCGACATCACTTCGCTTAGTTCCCTTCAGTACGTAACGCACTGTCTCCGGAACTTTGAGGCGAATGTCCCGGGTGTACCAGGCGTTTGCCATGTCAGTCGAGCCAACGCCAAAAGCAAAGCAACCCAGTACGCCGGCCATGCAGGTATGCGAGTCGGTGCCAATGACCACCTGACCTGGCAACGCCAAATCCTCCACCACCGCGTTGTGACAGATCGCTTCCGAACCGCCGGCCGGATTTTCGCCGTAGAGCTTGATCTTCTGTTTTGCGGTGAACGACGCTTGCGTCGTCGCCAGTCCGTTAGCCTTTTCCAACAAGCCCATCTCGCGGTGCTTTGGCGACATTACGCGACCGAGGAAGGTGAGATGAT
>DATFRK010000347.1:0-2995 GCA_035263325.1 Pyrinomonadaceae bacterium
CTGGTTGTCAATCTCAAAGAAGCGGGCGGCGTTGACCGCTCCCAGCGAACCCTTTATGCGTTCGTGGTACTTGTTCACCAACTCAGTGCGTTGTTTCATGGAATCTAGTTCAGCCTTCACCAACCCATTCGCTTTGTCGTCACTGAGCTGGTTATAACTGCTGGCGTAGTCTTGAATGTTTTGCGTCCTTTGGTTGTTCACTTTGCTCAATTCGGCCTCATACTCGTCGTAAATCGGCCAAAACTTATCTGCCTCCTCTTTATTCAACTGCAACACAGCGCCCATGATCTGGGCTTTCTCCGCCTGCACGTCTGATCCCAGCAGTTCAATGTATTGCTTGACATTGGTCTTCTGCGTGTCAGTCGCTTGGGTTGGAGTGCCTTGCTCTGTACTTGCTTGTGATTGTGCTAGCCATCGTGTCACAACAACTGAACAAGCAAAGAAGGCAAGTATCATGAGCCAAAACCTAAATACTTTCATGACTTGTATCCTCCTCTTCAGGGAACCAACTTCCTGTTTGCCTACGTGAAAGATGACGTCGTGAATACGCTTCTGTGCTTTCTGCTAACAATTCCTTCGGAATTGCCCACTGCTACGTCGTGGGGATCCAATGGGTAAAAGGGGGATCTGCACAAACCGGAAACCCGGTTGAAGCCAGCACGGTGTGCGCGTTTAGGTGTGGGAGCTGGCAATGTTAGGCAAACGATTGCCCATAATGTCGTTTCTTGCTCTTGTTAGGGTGCCGATATGTTAATGATCAGCGATAGCCCGCAACTATCGGGTATTCGGTGTATTTTCAGAAAAATTTGCTGGTAGGATTTTGTCAGTGACCTATGGTCATGAACATGGGCCAAAGCTTTAGTGCGAAGGGCCGCGACCTCAGTAAAACGTGGGTGATTACACGGAATTTGTTTTGAAAATACGAACTCTACCTGATCCTACCAAACCCCTCCTCCTCTTATCCTTTTAGGTCGAAAACTGGAACAACGGTACGAAAAGAACTTTGGGAGCCTCTTGGTTTGTCACTCGCTGATTTGCTACCAGGAAGGTCCCCCTTAGTCCGTTTGGTCCACTCTCCTTTTGCGATTCAAGAAGAAATGGCCATTCGCTCACCTGTCAACAAGCACAAACGGCACTGCGTCGGACTCTCCGGGGTGAGGAGGTAACCGATAACTGTTAGACCTCGCTCGGCGATGAGTGCTGTCGGAGGAACAAGGATGAAGGCACGTTTTTGGATTCCATCGAGCAGGTTCGCCATGGCGGTTTTGCTGCTCGGTGTCTGCGTATCCGCTATCCTGGCCCAGGACACACAACCTACCACTATCCTTTTCGAGAACGTCCGAGTATTCGATGGCAAGTCTGCCCAGCTCTCTGGGCCAACGAACGTCCTGGTGCGCGGCAACAAGATCGAGAAAATCTCCACGACAGCGATTCCAGTAGACCGAAGCGCCGCCACACAAATTGTGAATGGTGGCGGTCGGACATTGATGCCAGGTCTGATCGACATGCACTGGCACACCATGTTTGTCCGACCAACGCCTGACCAATTGCTCTCCGAAGACTTTGGTTATTTGACCCTCATGGCAGGCGCCGAGGCCACTGACACGCTGATGCGTGGGTTTACCACTGTTCGCGACGTGGGCGGACCGTCGTTTGGGCTCAAGAAGGCAATTGATACGGCCACCGTCGTCGGCCCACGCATCTACCCGTCCGGAGCCGTAATCACCATTACCAGCGGTCACGGCGACTTCCGAAAGGGGTGGGAGGTGCCGCGTGTCCTCGGTGCGCCGCTGAGTCGTCAGGAGGTCACCGGTGCGTCGATGGTTGCCGACAGTCCTGATGAAGTTCGAGTGCGTGTGCGCGAGCAGTTAATGTTGGGCGCTTCGCATATCAAGCTGACGGCGGGTGGCGGAGTGGCATCTCCAAATAGTCCGCTCGATGCGTCTACGTTCACCGAAGCTGAACTTCGCGCCGCGGTTGAAGCTGCTGAGAACTGGGGTACCTACGTCACAGTGCATGCCTACACGCCAGTATCGATCCAGCGAGCGATCGCCGCAGGCGTGAAGTGCATCGAGCACGGGCACTTGATGGATGAAGCAAGCGCCAAACTAATGGCCGAGAAGGGCATCTGGTTGAGTACGCAGGTGTTCCCAGCTGAATTAGGTAATGCGTTCCCTCCAGGCTCTGAAGAGCGAGCCAAGTTCGAGGAAGTGTTCGCTGGTACCGACAGAACTTACAAGCTTGCACGAAAGTACAACATCAAAACGGCGTGGGGCACAGACATCATTTTTTCCCAAGCCCTCGCGCAGAAACAGGGAGCACTGTTAGCCAGCCTGACCCAATGGTACACACCTGCGGAAGCCCTCATCATGGCCACGGCAACCAACGCCCAACTGTTGACATTGTCTGGCAAACGCAACCCGTACCCCGGCAAACTCGGTGTGATAGAGGAGGGCGCGCTGGCAGATCTGCTGCTGGTAGACGGCGATCCGATCGCAAACATCCAGCTGGTCGCAGATCCGAAGAAGAACTTTGTCGTGATAATGAAAGATGGAAAGATTTATAAGAATACCACCGCACCCTCGGCGATGACGTCTAGATGAAATGCATCCGATCTATACCTTGCAAGAATCGCGGCCCCCGTTCGTTTTCTTAATGCATCGTTCGACTGAGTCGCTCTCCTCTCGCGCGACTCGTAGTGCTGACCTTCGAATGATGCACTGGAGATAGAGACCAGGGAAAACAATAGGAGTCATACTCATGAGAACACTAGCTGCAGCGTTATGGATCGTAGCTAGCGTCATCCCGACTGTCGCACAAACAGTTGTCTGCTTTGGCAACGAACCGAACTGGGCGATCAGGTTCATCACCCCGGACCGGGCAAGCGTTACTCTTCCCGGCAGCTTTACACCCAGCGAGTTTCGAGGCCGTGAAACACGTAATGAACTAATCCATGAAAGCGTTTGGCGCGGTAGTCCCACGGCCGGGGGGCAGG
>DATFRK010000348.1:0-4095 GCA_035263325.1 Pyrinomonadaceae bacterium
AGTGCGAAAATAGCCACTGCGGTCGATGCGCAACCTGGCTTCACCGAGATCAGAGAGGGCTGGCGTTGTTTGTTTACTGCTCGTTACTGAAACACCAATTGCGGTCGCCTTCTGAGCGGCCCGAAGATCGACATAGACGTAATCGCGAGGATCGGAAATGCTGTTGCTGTCCACTGGCTCTGCGGTGATCTTCCCCTCGCGTGATAGTTCCTCAGCAACCAGTCGATAGGTCCAACTGTTACTATCCATCACACTTTCGCGAGTCGCATCACGAAGATCTGCAGGTAGCGGCAGCAAAGCAAATCTAACAATCGATTTTGTCTCGTCGGAAAAGTTATTGTTGTCGGAAGCGACCGCCAATAGCGGATGGTTGCCGTTCAATCTTTCGCCCCGAAACACCTTAGTCTGATGATTGACACCCTGGTACGTTTCTTCTACCACTCGTCCGTCCCGCACCCGAAACTCGTACACCCATTCGATGTCCGCTGCCCTGCCCCAGCGAGCCATCAACGCTGCTGTGGCCGTGCCACCATCTTCGTTAGTGAAAATTGTGGTGTACCGGATCTGCACTTCGCCCGCACCGGGATGAAAGACTTCGTAGTACATCAGGAGCGGGAGATCGGAAAAATGATCAATTGTATTCGTCCTTTGATAAAGCACTGGCGAATAAGCGAGTGCCAGGAGATCGTCAGCGGTGTGATGTGAATCTTTTGCCAGCAGAATTGGCCGCAATGCTAGTAGTGTAGCTTGCTGCGCGGCAACTGCGGACCGTGCCTGGTTGAGAACAACGGCGACGTGATGTTTCCCCGCGGTGAGACGTCCCAACATCACTCTGTAAGTAAAAGCAGAATCGCCCGCCGCCAGGAGCAAGTCCTGATTGTATTGCCCATCTACTTCGATTCGTAAGGCCGACGCTTCCGCGTCTTTCTTGGCCCAGGAGGCACCCGGCGATTTCGCTTCGATCTCGAGCGCCACCTCCGATTCTGTCTCCAACGTAAAATCTTGCGACCGCAAAGGCCTGGCGACACTCATCGTTGCCAGCAAAAGCAAAGATATCAAGGAAGCGCAGATACGAAAGAGCATGGAGTCAGTGGTTAAGCTGTTTCCTGGTTTCAACATAGATAGGATTAGTGAGCGCTAGCATCGCGCCGCTTTGGTCGCGCACTTCAAGGCGAAAGTAAGTTCCTTGCGTAACCTCAACCTCAAACTCCTGTGGTTGATGATCGGACCCTTCCAGCGTACGAATTGGCTTCCCTTCCGAGATCACGGATATCGTCGCGGGACGAGTTAAGTCGTTCACAGTAATTCTAAACCGCACTCGTTGGAGCCGGGTAAGGTGAATCACGTCACCTATTCCATATGTTTTCTTCTCGGTTGGAATGCGCGCAGTAAACGTTACTGCGGGTGAAGTAGCCGTGCTGGTTAGATAGGCGCGTCCGGCGCGGACGGATTTCAGTACGGCGGCTGTCGTCAGTCTCTGACCTACTTCCACGTGGATCGCGGCCTGTCCGACGGGAGTATCGGGACGATGCGAATCACTCGAAGCAACGGCCGTGATGTGTCTTCGTTTTTGTAGCAGAGAATCCCACAGGCTCAAGGCCCGCTCATCCGAGTTGTCCCAGGCGCCGTTCCAAACCTCAATTGCATCAAATCCATCTTCGCCGTAACTCCAGTCGCAGCCAGGGCAAAGAGCGAAGGGATGATTTATCGAAATCAGTGCGCCGTGACGATGGGCCTGGGAAACCACCCGAGTGATAGCCTCTTGATCACCAGGGTAAATCCGAAAATCGATCATGGCGCCGCTGGGCAAGCCCCAGGCGTTTGCATGTCCCCCATAAGTCGTGACCTCTTCACCGCGAAACACCAACAGATCATCTATCCGCTCCGTCTCGGCGTGATGACTGTAGGTGTTATGGTCGGTAATGCAGATGAAATCCAGACGAGCGGCTTTGGCTGCGGTCACTAACTCCGGAATGGTCCAATCTCCATCGCTATGAACCGTATGGAGATGCAGGTCACCACTCACCCACCGGGGAAAAACTTTCTCTGTCGCGAGTGAGGTTTGATCACGTAGCGCCAGATTACTAGTGAGTGATATTGGTAAACCCATCGATACCGGATCTTGGTACGCCGGAGTGGCCAAATTCGTCGTTTTGCTTTCATCTATCTCCTCGTCTATTTTGCAGGTGACATCAACACCAGCTGGTCCAACACGATATAGGCCGAGTATGATCCGCCAGGTGCCGGGCCTGATTTCACCCGGGATATAACCGGGCGTCGCGCTATCTCGCGAAACAAAGAATTCCTTACGCCGGCCACCACTCCAACCACGAAAGCCTGTAACATCTCCGACTCGTTCGCTCGCACGAGAGTCGAAGAGACCTATGTCCAGCGCATTCGTTCCGTTGGCGTGATCGTAGTTGTAGCTAATGCTGAGGCGGTGAGTGTTTGGTACCACCGGGAAGGAAACGTAAGTGTATCTCGACTCGCCCTTTTGGGGTGGCTCAAGGTGAAGTGTCTTAACCAGCGCCTGCGTCCTCGTCAGTTTGGACTCATCCTTCGGGGCGGCGGTGCCGCACAAGAAGAAAACGAGGACGCCGGCGATCAGCAGCTTGACCATGCCAGGTTTCAATTATTACTCCGGCAGCGGACAGCCTGGTTCACTCATATTGAAGATTGCCTTTAGAAGTTCAAGCGTAGTGCAAACTGCATCACGCGTGGATCTCCTGCCAGGGTCGTGATCGTGCCAACGTTCGAACTGTTTATAGTTCGGTTCGGCAAGCCAAAATTTGCCCGGTTCAAGGCATTGAAAACTTCCCAGCGGAAATCCAGGTACCGGCCTTCCGCCCCGAGACCGAACTGGCGGTGAACGGCGAAATCCAGGGAAGCGAAGCCAGGTCCGATCAAAACGTTCCGTCCTTGTGTACCAAATCGGTTTGAAGTTGCTGTTAACAATTGAAACGCTGCAGGATTGAACCAGCGATCAATCGTCTGATTGGAGACACGCGGATCCGCAATCAGATCCGGCAACGGCGTGGAGAGACTGCCCAGCGACAACGGGTCACCCGACTGCGTTACCGTAAATGGCTTGCCACTGCGCACATTAAAATCGCCGCTCAGTTCCCAGCCACCAAGAAACTTCGCTGCTACGCCTTCCTGGAAGTACCGGCGACCGCGACCGAACGGCAGCTCCCAGATGCCATTCGCCACAAAACGATGGCGCACATCAAAATCGGACAAACCGTACCACGAGTGTACATCGCGGGCATTCTGTGGGAAGGAATTGGAGCCTCCACTAGTCAGGTGCTCAAATGAATTATCGAGCGACTTGGAAAAAGTGTAAGCCGCGCGGATGGTGTAGCCTCGGTGAAAGCGCTTGTCCAAGGTGGCTTCCATCGAGTTGTAATTCGAAATACCGTTGTCGTCTCGATACTCGACCAAACCAAACGCCGGATAAATAAAGCGCTGGGCCCTCGGGAGATTTGTCTGTCCGGGCAGTGGCTGGTTTAAGTCTCTAAGGGTCGGGAGATGGGTACCGCGACTGCCAACGTAAGCTATCTCAGCCAGCCAGTCGCTGCCGAGCTCACGTTGGAAACCAAGGCTGTATTGCTGAATGTACGACGTGCTCGCGTTTGGATTGGCCGCGCGCAGTTGCACCTGGGCGAGGTTAACTGTGGCCGGATCCAAAGTGGTGGGCGGAAATCCGGTGGTGAAGGTCGCTGCTGGGGTGATGGTGTTGCTGGTGAAATTAAAGTTCACTAAGAACGGTGGATTCAGAGATAGTTGATCTTCTGAACCCATGCGGTCCAAGAGGTTGTAGTAGATACCATAGCCACCTCGCACTACCCACTTCTCAGCTGGTGAGTACGCAAAGCCGATGCGGGGTGCGAAGTTGGTGCGATCGGGGTGCACCAGCGCCCGACTGGCAAGGCTACCGTCCGCCGCTATCCGGAGAGACGCCATCGCCTGGGCATTGTTGGTAGCTGTGGACGCGGCGACGGGATCAAAGTTTGTGAGCCGGTTGTTTGCTTCGTACGCTGGCGAGCCAAAGTCGTAGCGTAGTCCCAGGTTGAGCGTCAGATTTGTTTTGATCTT
>DATFRK010000349.1:0-2308 GCA_035263325.1 Pyrinomonadaceae bacterium
ATTCACAAAGCCACCGGCCTGGACCGTGACGTTTTGTAGTCCGGCATAGTCAGCACCGCCGTGCGCGATGCGGGTGACACTAAGAATTTCTCGGCCAGTAAAGTCGGCGGCGGAATTTGTAATCGTGGATCCGGTGAGAGCCAGTGCAACCACCGTCGCGCAACCGAGCGCGAAGAACAAAACTTTTCTAACGGGAGAACTTTGTAACATGATTGATGCCTCCAAGTGGTTTTAAAATGCGATTGTTTTCTGTGAGATTCGAGCTTGGGCTCTCAGCCGATGTCTTGCACGCGCAGGGCAATTCCAGTGGCCCCAAGCAAAACAAAAAACATCGTTAACAGCACGCCCAGGTTGATCAGGCTTCCGCCCCATGGGTGCAGGAAGTCAACAAAAGTGCTGAGATCCTCGGGCACCTGTGAAGCCTTCGCTATTGTTGGCGCTGGTCCAAGTTTCGGGGCGGTGGGCTTGGTAGCTTCGACGCGACTCAGCAAATCCTTCTGGTACTGATCCATGTTCTTTTCAAAATCCTTGGAACTCTTTTCAGCGTCGGACTTATACTTCGCTATTTTCTGCTGAGCATCAGCAATGTTCGCATCGTTATCGCGCTCGATCTGTTTGTAGAGACCGCGACCATCGTCCTTGGCCGCCGGTTGGGCATTTTCATCCTTACCGCGCAGCACATCGAGGCCTGACGATCGTTTCATCGCGTCGAACGCCCAGGTTGCCGGCATGATCACTCCTACCACTCGGGCCATTCCCACCGGCACTCCAACCAGGCCACAGAAAAGTATCTGCGGTATCAGGATGAGCGGCACAAGACTGGTGGCCATCTCGGACGTCTTAACTACGGCGGAAACAAACAATCCGAGTCCGATCCCTACCATTCCTGTCACGATCATGACGAGCAGTTGCGGCAGGCCCCCGAATCTACCGGGTAAGCTCATCAGGCCAACAACAGCCAGCAGTTTCAGAGTAATGAAGAGGATCAGACACTGAATGCTAACTATCAGCGACAAGACAAATACCTTCGAACCAACGTACGGCAGCAAGCGCAAGTTAACCATGCGCTCGCGGTTGTAGACGGCTCGTTCACGAATTACTTCTCGGGCCGCGATGGAGGTGCCAAACCAGAGCGCTACGAGGGCTAGGACGAAGAAAAAGAAGTCGCGCGGAGATTTGGCGCCGACTACCAGATAAGTAAGCAAGGCAATAATCGGTGCCTGTCCAAATAAGATCAGGAGGTTGAACTTGTCGCGGGTGAGGACACCCATGTAGCGGCGCGAAAGAGTTGCCCACTGGCGAATCGAATCGCCAATGGTGGTGCGACGTTTCGCAGGCGCCGCCTGGCGCGGTTTACTGGAAACTTCAGCCAAGGGAGCGGCAACGTTGTTACGATATTGTTCGGTTCCCACAAACCGTCGCTTCCACTGTTCCGCGACTTCCTCCGCAATCTGCTCGCGCGGGATATGTCCGTTAGCTGTCTTGAGTCTTTCAAAGATCGGCTCCTCGAGTTTGTCGTAGAGTTCTTTGAAACTGGTGGCCCCAACGTAAGCAAGTGCTTCCTCGGGCTCGCCGTAAAAGACGAGCTTGCCCCTCATCAAGACGACAATCTTGTCGAACAGTCTCACGTTCTCCATGGCGTGAGTAGTGAGGATTACTGTGCGTCCGGATTCGGCAATCTGCCGAAACAGCTTCATTACTTTCTCTTCAGTGGCAGGATCGAGACCGGAAGTAGGCTCGTCGAGAAAGATGACGGAAGGCTTTGTGATCAGTTCGACGGCTATCGAAACGCGCTTGCGCTGCCCGCCTGACAGCTGCGAAATCGGCACGTCGCGTCGCTCTGCCAGACCCGTAACATCCATCACTTCATTGACGATTTGATTGATCTCAGTGACGGAAATATCCCGTGAGAGTCGCAGGCGGGCGACGTAGTAGAGGGTGCGATAAACGGTCAATTCCCGGTGGATGATGTCGTCTTGAGGTACGTATCCGATCGACTGTTTGAGCGATTCAAGGTGATGATAAAGATCCAGGTTGTTAACCAGTACCTGCCCGCTTGAGGCCGGGCGCATGCCGTTGAGCGAGTCCATCAAGGTAGACTTGCCCGCGCCTGACGGACCGAGTAGACCGACAAATTCATTAGGCTGAATACTCAGACAGACGTCATCGAGAAGTCGTACTTTCCCCTTGCCGGATCGGTTGGGTACTTCTTTGGTGATCTGGAAGACATCGATGCGCGTTTTCGCGCGAGTATCGAAGATGGCTACGCCACGTTGCGGATCGGCGCGCAGCACAAAGGGCCCGATCT
>DATFRK010000350.1:0-7308 GCA_035263325.1 Pyrinomonadaceae bacterium
CGCAGCGTCACTGCGCAATTATCCCCTCTCATCGAGTTCGCTCGTGAAAGTTTGCTCATAATCCTTCGTCAGATAAGTTGGCACATTCATTGCGCTTACTGCAGTGGGAGGTGGGCTAAGGCCGGTCCATAACGAACCAATCACTCGCGGCCAGCGACTCAATTAACAAATCATGTTTAGCGCGCAGGAACTTGAAACCACGCAACCGACGAAGAGTTTTTCAATTGCGGAACTTCCGATCGGCGAACTGAATGATCTGAGAGATCGACAGCATTACCCGCGCGGTGCCGTGTTATTCGTCGAAGGGCAACAAGCAGCGGGAATTTATGTGCTCCGCCGGGGACGCGTAAAAGTCTCAATCGGCTCGGCTGAAGGCAAGACATTGGTTTTGCGAATAGCGGGACCTGGCGAACCGCTAGGCATGAACGCCACCCTGACGGGCCAGCCCTACGCAGCAACTGCGGAGACACTTGAACCTTGCCAGATCGATTTCATCGCTCGGGAGCAGCTGCTGAAGTTGCTCGAACGAGACAAGAAGGCCTATGCGAGCGTCGCCTTGGCCTTGAGCCACAAACTGAGCAGCGTGGTTGAGCACGCGCGCCTGCTCTTCCTGTCGCAATCAGTGGCGGAGCGGCTGGCCCGATTGCTGGTGAAATGGTGCAACGAGCACGGCAGCTGTACGGCCCATGGCATTCGCATAAACTCCGGACTAACACATGAGGAGATGGCGCAGATGATCTGTGCTTCCCGCGAAACTGTGACCCGTCTGCTCAGTGAGTTCAAGCGGGAGAATATTCTTTGCCTAGAGGGCGAAGCGATCTTTATTCGTAACCGGAAGGCCCTTGAGTCAGTGGCCCGGTGCTAAGAACTTTTCAAAGTGTGATGGCCGTCACAGCCAGCGTGACGGACCAGTCAGTAAAATTCTGTGACTGTTTGTTAAGGGCAGGTTTACCAACAATTTGCTGACGAACCTGTACAAATTACCAGTAGCACGTAAGCGGCTATCGACGGAAAATCGCAACCTACCAGTTCTTCTTGAATTTTGAATGGCGGCAGGTTGAGTGACCTCAACGCAGTCACGTTAAGGGCGGCACTACTTGCTCCGATCCTCGCTAATGCATGAGTTGGATCTCTTTCAGGCCCCGGCTTGATTGGAGGCTTCACTGTGAAACTGGTCAGACTGGTCAAAGCATTAATTCTCTCTGGCTTTGCAATTGGCATAATTTGGTGGGTGGTATCTGCTAGTCGCACCCCAGTCTCAGCCTCATATCTCCTGCCCAACAGTCCCACTGCAAAGGCTGACGATTCTGACTACGTTGGCAGCGATGCCTGTAAAGATTGTCACGAGGATCAATTCAAGGCCTTCTCGGTTACGTCACATGCTCACCTTGCGAACATCAAGAGTTGGAGAGGGAAGGTAACAGGTTGCGAGGCTTGTCATGGCCCAGGCAAGGCTCACCTGGCCGAAGGTGATCCCACCAAGATCATTTCCTTCAAGAACAAGTCAGCTAAGGAAATTTCGGAAACGTGCTTGCTCTGCCATGGTGGCAAAGAAGAACGCAATAATTTTCGGCGCGGTGAGCACTGGCGCAACGACATCGGTTGTACCGATTGCCACTCATCGCACTACACCGCCACTAATCGCAACATACCAAGGTCAATCACGTTTGTGAGCCCGGCAAATGCGGAGAAGCCTGACTTCTCCACCATTCATCTGCTTAAACTTGGCGAACCGCAACTCTGTGTGAGCTGCCATGCCGAGGTGAAACCCGACTTTAACAAGCCGTTTCACCACAAAGTGCTTGAAGGCATCATGAAGTGCAGCGATTGCCACAATCCTCATGGTGGTTTCGAACTCAAGCAGACGCGACTAGCCACCGGCGCCGATGCGGCCTGTATTAAGTGTCACGCCGATAAGCAGGGGCCGTTCACCTACGAACACGCGCCACTCAAGACTGAAGGTTGCGTCGCTTGTCACACGCCGCACGGATCTGCAAATCCCAGGCTTTTGAAGTTCAGCGCGGTGAATCAGCTCTGTTTGACATGTCATAGCGTTGATCATGGTGTCGGCGCCGACGAGCCGGCTGGTCCAACTCACAATCAAAACGCGCAATATGCCAGCTGTACTAATTGTCACGTGAGGATTCACGGGTCGCGTACCAGCCCGGTCTTCTTCCGTTGACGACGATGGGCCAACAAAGGTGAGGCTTGCATGAAGGGAAACGGCCAAAACTTATTCCGTCCGTCGCTATGGGTGGCGGTGGTGTGTTTGCTTGTCGTGTGCGCAGTGAGTGCGCAGCAACCGTCGCCTTCACCGTCGCCCAAGAAATCCGACGACTCGTCGGCGGGTGCCCCGGTGCAAGCAGGAGAGGATGCAGGAACGTATTCGATAATAACCAGCTTCGAGGTTGGGTATCGGGGCTTGCGAGTCGTAGGTGACCAAAACAAGTACGAGAGTGACCTGAATTACAGAGCGGGGCCGCGTTTGTTTGACTCCAGTTTTTTGATGCGTTCACGAGAAGGTAACGGTGGTTTATTTGATCAATTGCTGTTCACGACCAGCGGCTGGGGCGGCGACCCTAGTGGGACCATGCGGGTCAGTGTCGAAAAGCCAAAGTGGTACCGCTTTGAGGGCATCTATCGCAGGTTTAAGTACTTTAGGTTTTTGAACACGTTCGCGAACCCGAACTGGGTCTTCTCGCCCTCCAGTTTCAGTGTGCCACCCAAACCACTCACGGGCGAGCGTGGCTTCAACACGCAGACAAAACTCGGAGATTTTGATCTCACACTCCTGCCCAAGAATAGGCTCATCAGGTTCAACGTGGGCTATTCTCCGGAACGGTACAGTGGTCCCGCGTTCACGAACTATCACATTGGTGGCAATGACTTTAACTATCCCCTGAATCTCCGGTCGCAGGCCAACGATTTCCGTTTCGGAGCCGACGGCCTACTTGGACCAATTGACTACTCGTTTTCGCAGGGATTTCGCCGTTTTCGTGACGATACGTTTACTGATCTGGGGAACACGCCGGGAATCAATCTGGATCCCACCAAAGGCCAACTGACGAGTTTTCACCATCACGAACCTGCGCGTGGCAGCATTGACTTCACGCGCCTTAGCCTGCACTCGCTGGTCGCGAAGAGACTGGATATAACTGGCCGCATCGTGTACAGCAAGGCCGATACAACTTTTACATTTCTGCAAAACTATAGTGGCACTAACTGGAATCCGAGGGTTTCAGGATGGCCGCCTGGACCACTTCCCTCGACCCCAAATACACTCAACCTGGGACAGTACAACATTACTGGCGACACGAGCCGGCCAAATACACTCGGTGATATCGGCGTAACGTTTCTGGCTACAAATAAGCTGCGGATCTCAAACACCTGGCGCGTTGAAGACTTCAAGATTCACGGGAACGCGGTGATGGCTACCTTTTTCTCGCTGACCAGACCTTCAGGGGCCACTACTGTTACAGACACGATCAGCTTCAGCAACCTCGACGCTCATACGAATACCAGTTACCGCAAGTACCAGGACATCGTTGAAGGCGACTACCAGTTCAATAAGAACTACGGCGTACACTTTGGCTATCGTTATGGGAGCCGTCGTGTGGAAGAGAGTTTTGAAGGATTCAATCTCGGCTCAAACGGTTCTATACCGCCACCGACCAGGAGTTCCTCCTTCGATTCAGACCAAAATCACACGCACGCCTTTTTTGGCGGGTTCAAAGCCAGGCCGGCAAATAATTTGACTATCTATGGTGACGCGGAGCACGGTACTGCAGACAACGTGTTCACCCGCATTGGCAATTACAACTACACCAACATTCGCGCGAAGGGACGGTACGCACCGACCAAGAACTTCTCGTTTAATGTTTCCGTCATCACCAGAGACAATGCTAACCCTTCTGAGATAGCCGGTATTTCCCTGGAAGATTTCGGTGTGAGTGTCAAGTCTCGCATCTTTACTTCCGCGGTAGATTGGACTCCCAACTCCAGGATCTCATTCAACACCGGCTACAACTACAACTGGATCAATAGCAGCGCTGTCATCAACTATTTTTTCAACAACATCAACCATCCGACCGGTCGCGCGCTCTATTTCGTCAGGAACAATTTCTTCTTTATCGACACGACCGCACAACTCGCGCCGCGAGTTACGTTGTTCACGTCATATCGAATCAACCGGGATACCGGGCAGGGTAATCGTGTCCCGGATCCCCTCGGCAACCCCGGATTCCTGGTTTCGTCTTACCCGTTCAGTTTCCAATCTCCGGAAGGGAGGCTAGCGATCAAGATCAATCGACGTTTGGATTGGAACGTCGGCTATCAGTATTACAACTACAACGAAAGCCAGGTGGCAGGCCCGCGGCCCCAAAACTATCACGCGCATCTGCCGTACACCTCGCTGCGATTCTATTTTGGTCGTAAAGACTAGCTACCCACGATTCGCTAGCTCTTAATGAACCATCTCCGGCCCCGCTAAGTTGAGCGCATGCCGGAGTTGTCTTGTTAATGAGATCAATTCTCTTCAAAGACTGTGCGAACTAAACCACAGGGAAGCAGGCTGGTAGTGCCACTCGTGATTGGTTTTGCTCTATCGTTAATGCCGGATCTGGTCTTTCCGACGGCGGCGTCGTTGCCGGGGCCACAAAAACGCCAGGCGCGAAAGAGTACGCAACCGTCGAGGCGGCGCCCCGACTTCACGCAGTTTTCGCATACTACCCATGTCACCAGGCAAAAATTGGCCTGCGATTCCTGCCACAAGTTTCCGACGGATAACTGGGAGAAGGTGCGCAAGAGTGAGGTGGCATTTGCGGATGTGGCTGAGTTTCCCAGGCATGAGACCTGTCTTAGTTGCCATCGCACGCAGTTCTTCGCTCGCGAAAGACCCGCCCCGAAGATATGTGCTAACTGCCACGTTAACGTCACTCCCCGAGACACGGCCCGCTGGCTCTTCCCGAGTCTGGGTGATGTTCAAGGTCCAGCAAAATTGAGGCCGGATAGACGCACGGAATTCGTGATCGACTTTTCTCACGAAAAGCACCTGGAAGTAGTTGGGTTGAATGTTCCCCGGCCAAACCGACAGCCATTTACTTTTGCCACTGTCGCCTGGCAGGAAAAAAAGGCGGCGCCCGCCGAATCAAGCGAACCAAAGAGTTGTCCCGTTTGTCACCAAACTCATCTGCCGCAGGGCGATTCAGCAGAGGAGTTCGTTACCAAACCGCCGAAGGACCTGGGCGATAACTTCTGGTTGAAAAAGGGCACCTTCAAGACGACCCCAAACAGTCACACTGGCTGCTTCTCGTGTCACAACGTCGATGCAGGAATAGCTCCCGCTCCCTCAGACTGCAATGCTTGTCACAAGCTGATTGTTTCATCAATCGTGAAGAGTGATTTCGATCCAAAACTGATCGAAACGATGAAGATATCTGACCAGGTTATCTTGAATGCCTGGCCGCGGCGACAATCGTCAGGGACGTACCGTCATGAGGGTGGCGAACACCCCAACATTAGCTGTCTGAACTGTCACAACCCGGCCACAATGAATACAACTCAGCCTAAGACTTTGGCTGTGCCGGTTCGTACATGTGGCGGAGCGGAAGGATGTCACGTAACGGCAACTTCAGATGAGGGTGGGATTCTCAACTTCGAAATCGATCAGAAAAAGGAAAGCGCGAGTTTTGTCTGTACGAAATGTCATTTGAGTTTTGGTAAAGAGGCGATCCCGGACGGCCATTTAAAGGCCATACAGGCGTTGAAGAAGTGATGGGTTCTGCTGATCCGGCGAGGCGGAAGACTTTCATCCTTATGCGGTCAGTGACGAGCAACGGCAGTCGGCAGGTTTTGTGTCGTTGTCTTTTGTGTAGTGCGTTGACGCTGACGGGGATTCTGTTGCTGATGGCTTTTGCGCGAGGAACAATGTCCAGTGCACAACAAATGAAGGTACCGGACAATGCTGATTACTCGAAGTTTCAGCACTCGTCGACTTACCATGCGCGCCTGCCCTGTTTGTTATGTCACCGGCGCGATTCGAATGCGACTCGTCCGACGATGCCTGGTGGTGCGAAGCATGCACCTTGCGCTGGCTGTCATGTCAAGCAGTTTGCGGATTCCTCGAGCGCGATCTGCACTATCTGTCACGACAATGTGCAAGCAGGGACGTTGAAAGCTTTTCCCAGCTTGAGCAGTTTTGGCATGAGATTCGATCACGGACAGCACACTGGCAGACTCAGTTGTACCGGCTGTCATCGACCGGCACGAGGTGGCGCGGCGATGTCGGTTCCTAATGGGTCTGCTGCCCATGTTGCTTGCTTTCAATGTCATGGTCCGCAGGCAAAGTCGGACGGCCGCGACATTTCTTCGTGTGGGCTGTGTCATGTGCCTGGTAATAATGAGCGGTCCAGTCGGATGGCAGCAGCGATCAGAATTGGCTTCAGTCATGGAGCACACAAGGGTTTGAATTGTAATGATTGTCATCGCGTGCGCGCGGGCGCGCAAAGCGATGGAGTCAGTGCGCCACAGTTACTTAATCATCACGCTTCGCAAAACTCTTTGAGTTGTATGTCCTGTCACAATGGCAAGCGGGCCTTCGGAGGTGATGATTTTTCAGTTTGTAAGCGTTGTCATCAAGGCTCGGCCTGGCGGTTTTGAGTTTGGGAGCGCAGGCGTCCCGCCTGCGGTTCCAGCGTCTTGGGTGCGAAAGTTTGCGCAGCGACACCGTGCGAAAGACTTCAGTGGGGAAGATTTCGCACGGTTTACCTAGTTTATTCAGCTAATCGAGCTGAAGCCGGTTGGGCATGGGCCTTGCCGAGGGAGATAGAGTTGAAAGTGGGTATTTCCACACATTCCTAAAGGGGAAAAGAGTCATGACCTTGAAAAAAGTTGCAGTACTGGTACTGCCTGTCTTGATGATGGTGTTGGGTATTGGCGCGTTCGGAGTGCGTACGAGAGCCGAGGGTGATTTCGACGCGGCTGCGACCTACAAAGCAAAGTGCGTCGCCTGTCATGGAGCGAAGGCTGAGAAGAAACACGATCCAGCAATCTCAGACGACGATAGCGTACAGATTATCTTGAAAGGCAAGAAGATGGAGAAGCCACCGCACATGCCTGGCTATGCGGAAAAGGGAATCACGGAAGATCAAGCAAAGGCGTTACTGGCCCATATGAAGTCGCTACGGCAGTAACGACTGCTAAGGATTTAAATCAGGTTGCGACGAACCCGACACCGCAAGGCAAGAGCGGTGCGGTGGGAGATCGTTTGTCGGCTACGATCATTTAAGAGGTGCCGCTGAGAATGAGCGA
>DATFRK010000351.1:0-4853 GCA_035263325.1 Pyrinomonadaceae bacterium
GTTTCTTCTGTCCATCAAACCCGCGCAGTTCGAAATAACAGTATTGCTTCATATCGTGCAGCGCTGTAGTCTACGCAGACACTGGTTCACAGCATTCCGCACGAAAGGCTAACCTCACATGGCCGAATTAATTTTGAAGGAAGAGGTCTATCAAATTGTTGGAGCTGCGTTGGAGGTGTATTACCAACTGGGATGTGGCTTTCTCGAGCCTGTCTACCAGCAAGCCCTAGAGATAGAGCTTGGTCGAAGGGGAATACCTTTTGAACCGCAGCAGGAAGTGGTGATTTGCTACAAGGGGCAGATCCTCGACAAGAAATACGTCGCTGACCTCATCTGCTTTAGACAAATCATCATCGAATTAAAAGCACTCCATGGTCTTAGCGGACGAGAGGTGGCCCAGTTGCTCAATTACATGAAAGCCACTGGAATGCATGTTGGGCTACTAATCAATTTTGGCAGTATCGTGAAGCTTGAATGGAAGCGCTATGTGATCTGAATGAGAAGTTTCACCATCTTTTCGTGTAGCTTCGTGTGATTCGTGGATCGACCTCTTTGATCGGCTTAAAAGACGGTCCACGAACCAAGACGAATGCCACGAAGGTTAATTCAAATCTCGAAAGTCCGGTTTGTTACGGGGAGATTCTGGGATCGAACTCTCTGATCGACAGGAGAAGCCCGTATCAATTTAGGTCCTCACCGAGTAAGCGACACGAACTCTCAACACTTTCGGGGTATCATCTACTTAAACATTTCGAGTTAGTGAAAAAAACTACGATTGCGGGATGTGGGCCCTGATCGAACCAGCACTGAATTGTATTTAAAGCCGCCAAAGCAGAGCCCGTCTGCCATTAATCGAAGCCGTGCGACATAAAGGTCTTACGGCATAGACCATACGACAGATCGCGCTGTTGCCCGCTCCAACTGGCCTGCATGTTGGACTGCCAGTGGTGTATAGCCCAGATACGATCCCTGAAACATTTTGGAGATCCGAAATTCAAACTACCTAAGAGGAGAAACCCCATGACCCAGACCGGTGCTACTCAACAAGGCAGCGAGGCTATTCGTCCCTTTGAGGTAAAGTTTCCGGAAGCAGAACTTACCGAGTTGCGCAGGCGCATAAACGCAACCAGGTGGCCGGAAAACGAAACCGTCACGGACGCATCGCAAGGCGTGCAGCTGGAGACGATTCAGAAGCTTGCGCGCTACTGGGGCACAGACTACGACTGGCGCAAGTGTGAGGCGAAACTAAAAGCGCTACCGCATTTCATTACCGAGATCGATGGGCTGGACATTCATTTCATTCACGTTCGTTCGCCACATGAAGCTGCGTTGCCACTTATCGTCACCCACGGATGGCCTGGCTCGGTCATCGAACAGCTGAAGCTGGTCGAGCCACTGACGAATCCTACTGCAAATGGCGCGAGTGCAGCCGACGCTTTCCATCTGGTGATTCCGTCCCTGCCCGGCTATGGGTTTTCCGGAAAGCCGAGCACAACCGGCTGGGATCCTGCTCGCATCGCTCGTGCCTGGGACGTCCTGATGAAGCGCCTCGGATACACACGTTACGTGGCCCAGGGCGGCGATTGGGGCGCGATCGTTGTCGACCAGATGGGTGTGCAGGCGCCGTCGGGCTTGCTTGCCATTCACACGAACATGGCCGGCACAGTTCCACCGGAAGTTGACCAGGCGGCGTTTGCAGGGACTGCTCCTACGGGACTGTTGCCTGACGAGCAGGACGCATTTGACCGGCTCAGCTTTTTCTACAAGCACGGTCTCGGCTACGCACTGGAGATGGGGAACCGCCCCCAGACGCTGTATGGGCTCGCAGATTCACCGGTCGGGCTCGCGGCCTGGATATTGGACCATGATATTTGGAGTTATAAACTCATCGCGCGGGTCTTTGACGGGCAGTCTGAGGGGCTTACGCGCGACGACATTCTCGACAACATTACTTTGTACTGGTTGACAAACACTGCGGTCTCATCCGCGCGCTTGTACTGGGAAAACAAGCTGGTGTTTTTTGCGCCGAAGAATGTCAGGATCCCGGTCGCTGTGAGTGTCTTCCCGGATGAGATCTGTCCAGCGCCGAGGAGTTGGACCGAGCGAGCCTATCCCAAACTAATCTTCTTCAACCGGCACGACAAAGGCGCACACTTTGCCGCCTGGGAACAACCAGGATACTTAACTGCAGATCTGCGCGCGGCCTTCAAGTCGTTGCGCTGAGTTGTTTGCAGCCTTAAAGGCGTTCACATTTAGGAGGAATTATGTCAACGACAGTAATCACAAAAGCTAAACCAGTCGATATGAAGTTTGAAGTTGTGCTGCTCAGCGTTTCCGATGTCGACCGCGCGAAAGCATTCTACGAGAACCTTGGGTGGAGGCTGGACATCGATATCGCGGCGGGCGATTTTCGCGGGGTGCAGCTGACACCTCACAACTCCGAAGCCTCGATCATCTTTGGCAAGGGAATTACTGCTTCGAAGCCTGGCTCTGCCAACGGCCTGGTCCTCGCCGTGGAAAACATCGACGCCGCTCGTAACGACTTGATCGCTCGCGGCGTCAACGTTAGCGATGTTTTCCATTACGCTGCCGGTCCTTTCAACAATAGCGTAGAGAACCCGCGCGTCGCCGGGCGCGACCCCGAAGGCCGCTCCTATTTTTCGTTTGCATCTTTCGAGGATCCCGACGGGAATAGCTGGTTACTCCAGGAAATTACGACCCGCCTTCCCGGCCGCGAGTGGAAGTCAACGCTTGATGTCGCCACCCTTGCGGAACTTCTCCACGAGACGTCGGAACACCACGACCCCTACGAGAAGACTCACGCCGAACATCACTGGTGGGATTGGTACGCGGCTTACTTTAGTGCGCGCGAGAACGGCAGCAGTCCGGAAGAAGCATCAGCGGCCGCCGAACGCTACATGGATGAAGTCCTACATGTTCCTCGCCGCTGACTCGGTTTTGCGTTCAACAAAACAGATACCACCGGCTTCAGCCGGGTGGTACTTCAGTTTTCGCCTAGTCCAGGGTTTTCCCGAATAAGAGGAGATACCACCGACTTTAGTCGGGTGGAGTTTCAACTTCTGCCATTTTTCTTCTCCGAAGAGGCCGAAATTGAAACTCCACCCGACTAAAGTCGGTGGTATCTGCAAGAGAGAATTCGGAGCCCCTTGAGTAGGTTAAAACTGAAATTCCACCCGACTAAAGTCGGTGGTATCTGATTTTTCGGCAAGGCCACCGAGGTCAGAACAAAAACGAGGCGCTCGTCAAAAGGCGAGGACCGTTTGCAGCATTGGTACCCAACCGGTCATACCCGCGGTGTAAGGCGTAAAGGCTCCGCTATAAGGAGCTCTCTGTACTCGCATCAACTCGCCGGTGAGCCATAAACGTTCCGTGGGAAGGAAATACCATTTGAAGCCCCCGGCATACTCATAAGGCTTGGCAAACTGTCCGAAAACTTTTGAGCCCCGGGCATACAACACCAGCTTCTTCGGCACGATAAATTTGCCTGCCGACAGCTCAAAGCCGTGGTCAAAGGTGGAGGCGAGCGGAAGCGGTCCGTCGGCCTCGAAGTCGCTTAGCCAGCGAAAGTAGTATTGGCCGTTTACTGAAAAACCGCTCTTCTTGAGGCCGCCGTCGATGGCCCACATGCGGTAGGTAGCTTTGTCGACCGTCACACCCGGGGCAAATGCTCCAGTCGAGAAGGCAAGCACGCCATCAGAATTGTAAATCGAGGTGTTGTCGGGGCTTGATTGGTCGGTCTCGGAAAAACGATCTTCACGCGACCTGGTAAAACTGGTTCCGATGCGAATGCGAGTTTTGCTGGACGCGAAATAGTCGTCGTACATCTGACGCGATTTGCCAGGCTCCGAGTACTGCCCCAGCGGTTCCCACCAAACACTGCCGGAAAGCAGCAGACTCGTATCGATCTTGTTTGCCGTGATATTCAGAGTGTTGAGACCGTTGCCGACGAACACCAAATAGTTCAGCCCCTTCACAGGTTCCCCGTTGGCCCACACTCCCTGGGTGAAGCCCGGACGGAAGAAGTTATCTGCCATGCTCCTATCGGTTGGTTGAAAAAACGGGAACGTGTTGACAAGTGAACGACTGCCGGGAACGCCGGTGTAACCGCCCGTTAGTGTGAGGGCCTTGCTAAAACGCCAGCCGATGTTCCCCGCGACAATGATCGAGGCGGCGCCCGCGGACGTCCAAACGGTGAGGGAATATTGCAGCCGCTTGTCGAAGACGTAGCCAGTGAAGGTGAACATTGAGCGGTTTACGGTAATGTCATTGCGTCGGTGAACGTCGCGGACCACTCCCAGATGATCGGTGAAGGTCTGATCGCTGTTAAGGGTGTTGAGGTATCGGATCTGAGTATTGTTGTTGAACTTGAGCAGGAACGGCACCTTAGCGTCGTCAGGATTTTCGTAGATGATAATTCCATCCCGATAGCGATCCTCTTTCTCCTGCTGTTTGACGGGTGGCGGCTGCGCTGACGCATTTTCTGCATCCGTCGCCGGGGCTGCATTCGTCAACGGTTCGGCTCCATCCGCCGTTTGCAGAGATGCTGGTGATGATTCCTGGTGATTGGCTTCGGACTCCGCACTCGTGCCACCATCAAGCCGTCGCTGCAAGCGGTTGACTTGGTCCATCAGCGCCTTTTGCTGTTCTTCCATCTTGCGAAGCAGTTCTCGAACCGCTGTGTTCTCGGCTTTCAAATTCGTTAGTTCAACCTGAACTTCGTTGGGTCCTGGATCGTCAGCTGCAGCTTTGTTTTCGGGTTTACCGGGTTTGGGTTCCGAAGCGGAATCCGAGTTACTCTGTCGAGATCCCTGCGTGACAGCAGCTTCTTTCTG
>DATFRK010000352.1:0-4233 GCA_035263325.1 Pyrinomonadaceae bacterium
ACGATCAGTGCGCTGAGATCTTGCTCGACCTGGGTTTAAAGAACGTGCGAATGATCTCGAACAACCCGGCAAAGTTTCGCGCCCTGAAGCGGGCCGGATTAAAGGTTTGCGGACGCGTTGCGCTTGAAGTTTCGCCGAGCCAGGCGGCGTTGTCGTATCTACGCACAAAAAAGAGGAAGATGGGACACCTCCTGGCGGTCGTGTGAAAGAACTACTGCCGCTTGACGCAGCCTTTACAAACTCCAGCCCCGAGGCTTTGATCTACCTGCTCACGCTCGCAAGCGGAGCGGTGTGGTCATTACGTTTGAATTGTTAGGCTGGAGTAAATAGATGGCAAAGTGCGACACGAGTTCGGTCGTGGCCTGGCTGGTGGACGGGGCGCGGTCGGCGCGGTCGTCCGAACTTGTGCTCGAAGAAATGTGTACGCGACTTTGTGCCTGCGGCATGCCGCTATGGCGTGTCGAGGTGTTCGTGCGGACACTGCATCCGGAAGTCGTGGGCCGGCGCTTTCGCTGGCAGCAAGGCGACGAAGTATCCGTGTCGACGACAACGTTTGACCTTCCCCTAGAGCACGGTCAGAGTTTTATCGAACACCTCTGTGCTCAGCGCATTCCTATCCACACCCATCCAGGCGCCGACGATCGCTGGTTGGATTTTCCACGAATTCAAGAGTTGTGGGCGGAAGGTGTAACCGATCTTCTTGCTGCACCGTTGATATTTACCGAGGGCGACGCGCATGCAGCAATCTTTACTACGCGAGAAGTTTCCGGCTTTAGTGAGGAACAGATAGCCGGACTTGAAGCGCTCATCAATCCGTTGGCGCGCATTGCTGAAGTGCGGGCGCTGCAGCGAACCGCAACCAATCTACTTGATACCTATGTTGGGCACGGTGCCGGTGAACGCATACTCTCCGGCCAGATTCGACGCGGACATACTGAATCGATTCATGCCGCCATCTGGCTGTCTGACATGCGTGGCTTTACCACGCTTTCGGATCACGTTCCGCCACCAGCGATGATTGGCATTCTCAATCAATACTTTGACTGCCAGGTGCCAAACATACTCCGCCATGGCGGCGAGGTGCTCAATTTTATGGGCGATGGCCTGTTGGCAATGTTTCCGATTGAGAATCCATCCGACGAGAGAAGAATGTGTCGTGCGGCGTTAGCAGCGGGGCTCGAGGCAAGAGCGAGGATCGCAGAACTCCGACCAAGCGACGTCGACGGCGTTAAGAAGATCCGTTTCGGCCTGGCCCTGCACATGGGAGACGTGCTCTTCGGAAATATAGGAGGGGGTAACCGGCTCGACTTCACCTGCATCGGTCCGGCAGTAAACCTGGCAGCGCGGCTGGAGAAGATTGCTGCGGAGTTGGGTCGCACCATCGTCACCTCCAGTGCCTTTGCCCAACATTTCGATACTGAACTCACCGCCTTGGGTGACTTCGCCGTCCGCGGCTTCGGCGCGCGCCAGCAGGTCTTTGGGCTGATCGACGAAGCTTAAGTACCAACAACCTTTCGCTTGCGAACCTTACTCCAATACCACCACTGGCGCTTTTCAATTGGCAGATTCGGATCCTTTGCTTGTGCTACGGCTGCCACGAACACATCAAGGCAACAGGGATCGATGCGTTGCCGCCTCAGCCGGCAGAGCTGTTCGTACATCCGTTGCGGATTGCGACGCTTGAGCTGACTAACGCTGCTTATTCCCAGTAGTTGTAAATCAGCCAACATCATGGGACCAATGGAGACCAGATCTTTCAAGCTACGTTCTTCTGTCTGCATTTATGAACTCCTTTCTATTGGACCGCTACGAGGTCAGTGCGGGGGCAGTTGCGAAAAGATCACGAAGTGACCGCCCGGCTCCTTTACAACTACTTCTTTTGCGCCGTAGGGCGTTTCGTGTAGTCCCTGCACTATCTCTGCACCTCTCAGAGCCTCGATAACTGCGTTGATGTCCGGCACTTCCATGAAGATAAATGATGGTCCCTGGTCTGCCGCTTTGGCCAAAGGACTATTTGGATCGCCCTTCATTCCCTGGTAGGTTTGCAGCATCAGTTCGATATTCCCTGCTTCCATTGCGGCGAAGCCAATATGATCGTCTTCCGGCACTTGAATCGTGACCTTGAATCCGAAGCGCTCCGTCCAAAACTTGAGGCTTGGTTCGACATTTTTGACGTGTAGAATTGGGGTGGATCTATTAATCATCGGCTTTTTCTCCTCGGTTGAATGAGCCATCAAGACTGCGCTGAATCCCAGCACTGCCAGAGCCACGGCCAGCGGCGGCAAGGTGAATATGTTTGCGAATTTCATGACTCTCTTCTTGTATTGTTCTTTCTAGTCTAATTCAGACTAGCGGAGTATAATTGAGGACGATGAGCAACGTCAACCGAAAAAAAGCCTCAACTGCAAAAAGTGAGAAGGCGGCCAACCAGACCAGGTTGACTATCCCAGACCTGGTGATCCTCAGCCTCCTGGCTGAGCGACCAATGCATGGCTACGAGGTGAATACAATTCTCGCCGAGCGCAATATTCGCGATTGGGCGCCGGTGTCCCGGCCACAGATCTATTATTCACTTGATAAGCTGACCAAACTGCGCCTGATCCGCGCTTCAGCTGATGACGGACCGTCTGCCGGTCCCGAACGGCGCGTGCTCGAAACGACTACGCTCGGGCGGGAACGACTGGCGGAGGCGCTGGAAGGAAAATCGTGGGTTGACAAGACGGTCCATCAGCCCTTCCTGATCTGGCTCGCGCTATCCTGGCAAGCGCGACCACGCACGTTTCGTAAGCAACTGGACCGGCGAAAGAAACTACTCGAAGCAAAACTGGCGGAAGAGCGGGCCACACTGGAGGACGTCTTAACTGAGGTTGGTCATCCTTATCATGAAGCCGTTTGGATGTTGCAACTGACGATTGAGCAAGTTGAGGTTGAACTTCGCTGGATTCAGCGACTGCTCAACAACGCCGACAAGCGAGCGCCTGCCCGCAACATGAGAAAACAGTAATGCGTTGCCGACCAGTGTTTGACGACTTCGCTTGCGTTCATAAGCAGGGATTAGCCGCGAGCCAGCGGCACTCTTTTCGCCACCGCTCCTACTTGGCCCCGCCGCAGTAGTTTTTCGCCGCATTCATTCAAGGCATCGCAGTGACAGTTTTGAATGCCCCGGAGGAAGCTCTTCATAGTCTCGATTTGATCGCTCAGTTGCTCGAGTTCAGCCAGCTTTCGGGCTGACATTTCCTGCCAGCGTTCACCTGGCGAGGTTCCCTTAGCAAAGCCAAAGAAAAGTTCCCTAATCTCGTCAAGCGTGAATCCAGTTTGCCGGGCGCGCTGGATTACTGCGAGGCGGTAGACAGTCGTGTGGTCGTAGCGACGTTGGCCGCTCTTTCGTTCTGCAGGAAACAGGAGTCCGAGACGCTCATAATAGCGAATGGCCGATGGACGCAAGCCAACCTGGCGTGCCACTTCTGAAATGGTGAGTTGGTCCATACGAGGATTCTAAAACAATCAATCAGCGTTTATCTACGTCGTAAGCTCCGCTCCTCCCCTGAAGCATCGGATTCGCCACTCACTGGTTCTCACTCTTGAGCAAGTGCCTGATCGAGTTCTCGAAATCATCTTTGGTCTTGATTCCGACGCTGGTGGCACTGATCTGTCCTGCAGGAGTGATGAAGAAGGTTTGCGGCAAGAAGCGCGCGCCGCCATAGGCGTCACTGACCTGATGATTACCAAGCAAGACGAGATAGTTGACTTTCATCTCCCTGGCGAAATCTTCAACTACCTGTGAGTTACCGTCATCCAGCGAAATTCCGACTACTTCCAGTCCCTTATCTTTGTAGCGTGTTGAGAAGTCGCTGAACCAGGGCATCTCCACTCTGCATGGCGTACACCACGTCGCCCAGAAATTGAGCACGAGTGCTTTCCCGCGAAAGTCGGAGAGTCTCACGACACGACCATCCAGTGTCTGCAGTTGAAAATCAGGCGCGGTCTTCACTGGTTGCGAGACCAGGGTGTTCGAGGCCGCGTTCGTCATGCCAAAGGTTCTTAAGCTGGACCAGCAAATGTTGATCACCGATGCCACCGCGATTGCAGCCCCAACAACGAGCAAGATTCTTCGTTTCATAGGTTCACCCCGTTATAGCCTTTCTCCGACAAATTCAGTTAAGACGTACCGAGTTTTTTGCACCGTCTCCCTCGCTCAGCATCTGACGAGTTCAACTATTTCATTGTCTAATC
>DATFRK010000353.1:0-9824 GCA_035263325.1 Pyrinomonadaceae bacterium
ACCAGGTTTCTGATGAGGAGGCGAGGAAAGCTTGCTGGAGAGATGTTGAGAGCAACAAACTCGATCTCAAAGAGAGGGTCACGATAAGTTGTAACGCGGGCTCAGGTATCTTCTTCAACACGAAAACACTTCACGCCGCCGGCCACAATCGGTCTGAAAGTTCACGTTACACGATCCTGGCTGAGTGGGTCGGCCCCAACGTTTTGCCCACCTCACCTGTTCGCTACGCGTACCAGGGATTGAGGCCGAGGAGTAAAGTCGCTTCGTACAAGAAGCAGCTCGAGACATCGCTTGCGAAGACGCGCTTAGCAACAGCTTGAACCAGACACGCCCTCAAGTAGCAATTCCGAGCGCGACAAGTGCACTTACGAAGGACGTGGCTATTGGTGTTACGTGGGTTTTCTTTGGTCAGTACCCCGGAGGGGTGCAATGTTTATAGCCTTGGACCACCGAAGTAGGCCGCACTCCTTTAGGAGTGCCATGTTCATCACTCCACAAAAGCGGCAGAATATAAAACAAATCTATGAATCATTGCCTCCGGGTCGCGGACAACAGACATTACGATCCACTAATTCACACTAACTAACACGAACGAACGAAGATGCGAGGCAATTATAGTTTTTGACAGTCTCGGGAGTTGGTGGGACTTAGCTCTTCGCCATGAAAGATGCGCAAAGCACAGAATCCGATCTAGAGCTCGCCAGGCGGATGGCTAAGCTGTGGCCGAACAGACAACACGAAGCGAGCGGTGTGTTCGGGTTACTGTGTCGTATTGGGGTGCATCGTTGGCGTACTTTGCCGCTGACGTCGCTCGTGCCAGAGCGCAAGATTCGTCATTGCTTCTGGTGCACGAAGGTTGAAGTTGAGGGAGTTGTTTACGACGTCTGAGTCTTTTCTTTGTACTCGCCCAATTGGAAGCGACAGAGATCAAGAATCAGATACCACCGGCTTCAGCCGGGTGGAGTTTCAGTTTCAACCTAGTCAAGGACTCCGAATTCTCTTTACAGATACCACCGGCTTCAGCCGCGTGGAGTTTCAGTTTCAACCTAGTCAAGGCTTGCCCGAATGAGAGGAGATACCACCGACTTCAGTCGGGTGGAGTTTCAAATTCTGCCATTTTTCTTTCCCGTTCAAGAAGGCCGAAACTGAGACTCCACCCGACTGAAGTCGGTGGTATCTGTAAGAGAGAAATTGGAGTCCTCGACTAGGTTGAAATTGAAAACCACCCGGCTGAAGCCGGTGGTATCCGGACGACCATCATGGGACAGGCCGATTTTCAGCTGCAATTGCCTCAGAACCTGCGCGGCATTTAACCTGTCACCATGAGTGCCAACACCGGGAGCATCGCCAAGCAGGATAGGCTCTTACTACTCCGTGAAGAGTGGGCCCTTCTAACCAGTCTTATAACGATGGTCGTGTTTTATATCTTCGGTAAGACCTGGCTGGCGGATCTCTCTAACCACCTCTGGTTTGGCTTTGTGCTAGCGTGGCTGTTCGGCGTGATCTTGTTTTCCGCCTTCGCCATCGTGCGGCACGCAGAAAGTTTGGCCACAATTTTGGGCGAGCCATTAGGTACGCTTGTACTAACCCTTTCCGCGATTGGCATTGAGGTGTTGATGATTTCGGCCGTGATGCTGGCAAGTGATGCTAAACCGGCGATTGCGCGCGATACGATGTTTTCTGTCGTGATGACCCTGCTCGGCGGATTGACTGGTGTTTCACTTTTACTCGGCGGCTTTCGCCATCACGAGCAAACCTACAATCTGCAAGGAGCCAATGCTTACCTTGCCTTAATTATCCCGCTGGCGGTTCTGGGATTGGTTTTACCCACTTTTACGACCACCAGTGCGGGACCGACACTTTCAGCCTTTCAGAGTATTTTCCTGAGTGTGATGTCAATTGGCATCTATGGGACGTTTCTCGCCGAACAAACCAAGCGTTATCGCAAGTTCTTTATTGCGCCGGAGACAGACACTGAAGGTGAAGCGGATCTACACGGCGAACACGAAGCAAAATCCACTTTGCACCACGCCATATTTTTAGTGTTGTATATTTTGCCGCTCGTCATCCTGGCCAAACAACTAGCCGTACCTCTCGAATACGGCACCCGCGTTTTAGGTGCGCCCGCAGCCTTAAGCGGCTTTCTGGTTGGTGTTTTGATTCTCTCGCCCGAAGCGATGAGCGCGATTAAGGCCGCGCGCCGCAATCAACTACAGCGCTCGTTCAATATCACGCTGGGATCGGTGCTCGCGACTATCGGTCTGACAATACCGGCGGTCCTGGTCATCGGCTTACTAACTGGAAAAACGATTTATCTCGGGCTCGACGCAGTGAACACTATCTTGTTGTTACTGGTGTTAGCGGTCAGCGCGGTTACGCTCTCCAGTGGCCGAACCAACGCCCTACAGGGCGCCGTGCATTTATTGATTTTTCTGGCCTACCTGATGTTTATGTTTGAGAGCTAAGCATCTCACTCAGAAAGTTAACTTCAGCGCCAATTGAATATTCCTTGAACCACCACCACCCAGAAACGGGTTGCCGATACCCACATCTGGCGTAACCGTAATGGGCAGAAAACCCGTCCCTCGCCCGGTAACAGGATCTATCGAAGAGGTCATGTCCGCAGCAAAACTAGGCAACAGTGGATTGGAAAAGTTCGGACGGTTGAAGATGTTGAAGACTTCTGCTCGTAACTGGATCGCAAGCCTCTCAGTGATGTCAGTATTCTTGAAAATCGAGAAGTCCACATTACGATAACCGGGCCCACGCAGGGCGTTGCGACCGAGCGAGCCAAAATGCCAGGTGCCCGGAATGCACGAAGCCGCGCTGCCGTCACCAGTGGGATCAAGCGTGCACGGCACTTTGAAGGCTGACAGGTTAATGAATCTGTCAGGCGCGCTCGTGCCTGCATAAGGATCGCCGATTAGATCAGGCCGGGGGAAAAACTCACCAGTGTTGTTGTAGTCGTCAAACAGCGTCAAGTGAAACGGATTGCCGCTGCGTATCGTTACTACTGAGTTTAGTTGCCACCCTTTGCCGAGACGCGGATGTGACTGCCACAAGTTGGGCAGCGCGTAATTGGCGCTGACGACAAAGCGATGACGACTGTCGAAGTTGGAGTTCCCTTTCTCGAAGTCCGTGCGGTAGCTATTGTCCGGCTGCGTCGCGTTCGCCACGTAGTCCTGACCATCAGAAGCGTTGTCGATCGAATGGGACCAGGTGTAGTTGACCTGGGTGGAGAAGCCTCGACGATCACGTACAGAGAAACTCGCTTGCAGGGCGTTGTAATTTGAGACTGCGGTAGTCTCAAGTTGGTTCACGTAGAAGAAAGTGCCTCCGGACGGAGCGAATGGTCCATTGTCAAATGGTCGGGCTGAAGAGACGCTCGGGTTCACCGGTTGGTTGATATCCCGGTAGCGAAACAGCTTGGTACCGTGCGAGCCGACGTAGCCCACTTCCAACACACCATTTCTAAACAATTCACGTTGAATATTGAGGTTGTAGTTTTGCACGTACGGCGTGCGCAGATTGGGATCGACTGCGAATACATCGGAGTCGAGAAAGTCTGTAAAGATTGGGACGCCGTTTTGGATCGTGGGAACGGTCGAAAACGAAAAGAGGATCGGCGCCGGACCAATGGGATTGAAAGCTGGTCCGGGATTGAAGGTATTGAAAGGTAGCTGGCCGGCGAAAAAGTCTTGCGAGAATGCGTCATAGAACAAGCCCCAGCCCGCGCGCACAACAGTCTTGCCGTTGCCGCGGATATTCCAGGCCAGTCCCAAACGAGGCGAAAAATTATTCCAGTCACGACCATAAAGACGAGGTAGTCCTGCTGACCCCACCTGTACCAAACCAGTGGTCGGACTAAAGTTGCTCAGCAAATTATTTTTCTCGCCGAAGACCCCGAAATAGTCCCAACGAAGCCCCAGGTTGAGCGTAAGCTGGGGGCTCTCGCGAAACGTGTCCTGGACATAACCGGCATTTGAGTTCTGGAACGTAAAGCGGGTGGAGTTCCCCCGCGCGGCTCGTCCCCCGCTCAGCGTGCCGGAGAGAAAATCGGCGAGCGAAGCGAAGTCCAAACGACCACGATAGCCTGCATCGAAAAACTGATCGACGGTGGTGCGGCGAAATTCGTAACCAAACTTCAGGTCGTGTCGCGCAAGCTTCCAGGAAAAGTTATCGATCACCTGGTAGTTGATATCGGTACGCGCACGCGGAACTGAGAGCGTGGCCCCAACGTTCGCTATTCCCAGGTTATCGCGAATGCGAATTTGCGGCAGGCCAAAGTCCTGGTCGCTGGCGATACCGGTGTCGAGTCCAATCGTGCGCGGATCGAAATCGCTGTCCTGGGGAAAGAATCCCTGTTTGAAGCGGTTGAAACCAAACCGCAGTTCGTTGACTTTGGTCGGCGAAAGAATCTTCAGGTAGGAGATCGACACCAGATGGACCGTGGTTGGGGTAACCGTGTTGTAACCCGGAAGAATGTTGCCCGCGAGGATCGCAAGCGGGAACGACTGATCGCTGGTGCCGTAGAAATAGCGACCAGTAAGTTGATTGTCCTTGTTAAAGGAATGATCGACCTTGGCGATCAGGCTATCAACGTCATTTGACGCCGGCGTGGTAACGAAGAGATTCGGTTGACCGCTGTTATCGAAAAGAGGCAGCGGTCGATTAGGAGCAGGCCAGGGATTGCGGGCGAGTAAACGAGTGATAACTGGATTGGTTGGCCCACCAAGAGCGGCGATCTCGCGCGGGTCAGGAACCCGAGCGGTTGAGTTCAGACCGACTCGTTCTCGTTGACCTTCGTAAGCAAAGTAAAAAAAGGTGCGGTTGCGTATTATTGGACCACCAACAGAACCGCCAAATTGATTGTTTCTAAACGCCGTTTGCGGGTCAGGTTTGGGGTTAAAGAAGTTGCGCGCGTCAAGCGCGTTGTTCCGGAAAAACTCGAACAACGAACCATGAAAATCGTTTGTTCCCGACTTGGTGACGAGGTTAACGATAGCGCCGGAGTTGCGGCCATACTCTGCTTCGAAGTTTGAAAGGATCGCGGCCTCCGAAATGGCTTCAATTGGCAGGATCGTCGCGGGAGTGCCGAAGACACCAGCTTCGTTGATCGCCGGCAGGTTGCGGTAGCCGTCGTTCATATCTGTGCCGTCGAGCAGATAGTTGTTCGCGCGACCGCGGTTGCCATTGGCGCTAAAGAGCCCGAATGAACCGGGAGAATCCGTGGCCCCCGAAGGATCGCCGGTGGCGCCTGGAACCATTACCAGGAATTTCGTGAAGTCGCGGCCGTTGATCGGTAAAGTCTCGGCCTCCTGTGTCGTGATCGTGCCCCCGAGCGTATTGGTGGTGGTCTCAACCTGCACGTTTGCGGCTACCGTCACAACAGTGTCGGCGCCGGCAACGCTTAATTTCACATCAACCCGACGATCACTGGCTACTTCGACAGTAACGTTGGAGACCAGTCCCGGAACAAAGCCCGACTGTTCGACCCGTACCTCGTAAGGACCGATCGGCAACTCGGCGACAGTGTAGTTACCCGCATCATCAGTGGTAGTAGAACGTTCAAGCGCAGTGCCAGTATTCTTGACAGTAACCTTCGCGCCTGAAACGACGGCGCCGTTCGGATCGGTGACTGTGCCCAGGATTGTGCCGCGAAAAGTTTGCGCCGACACACCTACCGTCAAGAATGAGATAAACACAAATGCACAGGCCAAGCGTGAAAAGAGGTTTTTTTCTGAGGAAGTGATGTTGCTGGTTCGGAAATCGACCCGCTGTCGCATATCGCGCTCCTTTTGCGTACGACGCAGGCGGTGGGTGTGGGTCCCACGTCACCTATTTAGACGTGAAAAGACGTACGTATTATGTTGAGGGAGGGCTTGATCCAAGGGAGGAAGGCAACGTGGCGCTGCTTGCGCCCTAATCCCCCGAACGACTCACGGGGTTCGCTTCAATCTTGGTGTCCGCGGACTCACCGCGACGCCAAATCATACCAACCACTCGCGACAGCAGTCCGTGGAAGATGTAGGCCAGCACTATTCCCAGCAGCACATACTGCGAATAGAGCAAGATTAACATTAGGACAGCTAACACGAGGATGATGGTGCGCATACTACGGCTGCCGGTGCCAACCGTCTTGAAGCTGGAAAACCGCAGCGTACTAACCATCATCACGCTCAACGTACCGACGAGGAGCATTAACAGTACGGAGTAGATTCGCGCTCGATCCGGACCAAGGGTAACGAGAGGAGCCGGTGTGAAATGAACGATGGCGGCGATCAATCCGCCGGCGACGGGAATGGGTAAACCGACAAAACTCTTCTTATCAACTTTGATTGTGCCTTCCGCGAGGATGCGTGGTCGGGACGACTGCACGTTGAACCGCGCCAGTCTGAACGCGCCACACATCAGGTACATGAAAGAAATGAACCAGGCGAGGCGGTGTAAATTGCTTCCTTCCGCCAAACTGGCGCCGTAGCCCCAGACGTACGCCAGCAGTGCTGGCGCCAGTCCAAAGCTCACCACATCAGCAATCGAATCCAGTTGAATACCAATTTCAGTGGTCGTCTTGGTCATACGGGCAATGCGCCCGTCGAGCATGTCGAAGAAGACGGCGCCGCCGATGGCCATGGCCGCGTTGTCAAAGTGGGCCTGGGCCGCAGCAAAATTCGGTTCGGCACCGGCTAACCACTGGAAGCCACGCAGGCTGGCCATCACGGCGAAGAAGCCCATGCCAATGTTCGCGGCCGTGAAGGCAGAAGGCACCAGATAGACACCCTTCCGCAACCCACGACGTGGCGGATTGGGAGCTTCGTCGGCTTGAACGAGAGGTGTGCTCATTCGATCTTTCCGATTATGGTGGTCCCGCCCTGCACTCGATCGCCTTCCGCCACCATCACCTTTACATTTGCCGGCAACACAAGATCAGTGCGCGAACTGAATTTGATCATCCCAAAGCGTTCCCCTAACGCGAGATTATCCCCCTTCTTTTTCCAACAGACCACCCTTCGCGCCAGGATCCCGGCGATTTGTTTGCAAACAACCGTAATCTGGCCTCCTTCAAGCGTCAACACGTTCTGTTCATTTTCCTGGCTGGCCTTCTCATTCGTGGCCATCATGAACCGTCCAGGCTTGTAGGACATGGCACTTATCGTGCCGGCTATCGGCGAACGATTTATGTGGACGTCTAACGGAGAAAGAAAAATGCTCACGACTGTTTCTGAGCCTGCGTCGCCTGCGGTAAGTGATTCGATGCGGGTCACCTTCCCGTCGGCCGGGGCCACCACCACATTGATTTCTGACGGTGGGGTTCTTTCCGGATTGCGAAAAAAGAAGGCCATGAAAAGGGTAACGATAAGAAAGAACAAAAAGACAATCCAAAAGCCGAAGACTGCTGCCAGCAGGGCGAGAATTGCCGGGATGACGATATAGGGAATGCCTTCGCGAACTATGCTCAATGCTTAAGATTTAAACCTGACTAGGATGCAAGCGTTGGCGCCTGCGCCCTTAACAAAAAGGGACGTGAACTTTGATTCCACGTCCCCGTTCAGTTTTAGTGTTCGGAGAAACCTGTCTCCGTTTGGATTAATGACTAAGGCTCTGTGTTTTCTGGTATTGCACCATCATTGAATACATCTGATCTTTCAGGGCCAATTTCTTCTTCTTAAGGGTGATCTCCTCCAACTGTTCTTCGTCATTCGGATAGGAAAGAGCTGACAACTCGCTTAGTCGTTCTTCGTATTTATGATGTTCGCGGGCTAGTTCACGGAATTCTGGGTCACGATTTATCAACTCTTCTTTAAGGCTATCCGTCGTTGCGATGTCCATCTCGGCATGTCTCCTTTCAGACTGTTGGAGTGGCAAGATTGTCAAATGGAGGTCACTCATCCGAACCTCCCTCAGGGTTGTGGGTTAGGAAAAATGTTAGCCCAACAATGAGGTCAAATCAAGCATGTATTTACCTCAAATCCAGTTTCATTACAACCGCATCCTCCCGCGGTTCTGAGTAATAGTTTGCCCGGGTAGCAATGGCCTCAAAACCTACCTTTTCATAAAGTGCTTGCGCGGCTGAGTTTCCGCTGCGTACCTCCAAAAACGCGGTCGTTGCCCCGGACCGCTTCCCTTCCTCGACAATACAGCTAAGCAAGGCGCAGCCGATTCCTTTCCGGCGATATAGTTCTCTGACAGCGACGTTATTGATATGTAGTTCATCCGCTGTGACCCGGGCCACGATATATCCGATTACTTGTTCTGCATCTCCTGTGCCAACCCGGCCCGGACGGGCCACAAGCATCAAATTCCTGTTTGTTCCTTGTAATTCCGCGTAGTAGGCCGCCCAGCCCCACCTGCTTAGGCCTGAATTCTCTTCAATGTTCACGACCTCCAGTAGATCGTGTTCCGACATTCGGCTGATCACAATATCGCCCGCTTGTGCTACCTGCGCGTCAAACTCAGTCATTTTGCTTTCAATTCTGCATCTGAGGGTCGCACATAGACCGCCGCCAGGGTCCCGGGAGTCTCGAGTTGTGCCGTCGCAACCTTCGCCAACGCCAGGGCCCCAATGTGCGATGCCAGGTATGGTTCCGGCTGGGCAAATCTCCACGAAGAAGGGTGTTTTTTCCCAATCTGGCCGTCACTCACCCCGAATCCTCGTTGTCGAGCTCGCTCCTCAATTCGTTCGCGGTAAATCAGCGCGCCGTCACCGCACCAACAAATGCCCTCCAGGTCGCCATACTTGTCGATCATCGAATCGGGAGTGATGTGCGACGGCGAATCCAAGGCGGTCACAGTTCCCTCAAGTGACACCGAAAACATTTGCGCAAACACTTCCCCGCGACCAGCCGGCATCAGCGCCACTGATCTTGTTGACGCACCGGCCGCATGCGCAATTGCTTCGAGCGTCGGAATTCCGGCGCACGGACGTCCTAGTGTGGCTGAGAGTGCTTTAACCGTGGCGATACCGATACGTAGCCCGGTGAAGCTGCCTGGCCCAGTAGCGACTGCAAAGACATCCGCCTGGTCGAGCTGTAGACCTGTTTGCGTCAGTATCCGATTGATATCAGCCAGCAGCGTGTTGGAATGAGACACCTGCGCCTCGCCCGCCAATTGACCCAGGATAGAATTGCCCTTGCTGATCGAGACGCTGCCTCTAAGGGTGGCAGTTTCAACGCTGAGGATAATAGCGTCAGCTTTCATGCGAGATCATTGTGCCCTGGCTGGTACTTCTTCAACGGAAAAGCTATCCAGCCAAACCACACCAAAAATCGGACAGGGAGAGGAGCTACAACCGGTTCGTTCAACGTTCAAGATAATAGCAGTTGATGTAGGCAGAGTGCTGAACTCAAAACTGATCGTCTGCCACGGACTCGAGGCCTGGGGGAAGTTACTTGACTTGCCGAGTAACTGGCCGGTGGCTGCGTCACTCACGTTCACCAGTGGCAACCCGCCGCTCACTACTTCCTTGGTCATGACGGCAAAGTTGATCTTATACGCCTTTTGCGGCTTAACGAGCAGTGTTTGCGCAAGTAACGGAGTTGTGGGGGTCGAATTCCCTTCAAAGACAATCCGTAGGCTCTTTGATCCACCCTGGTGCTCGATCGCATCCTGTGATAACACCATCTTCTCCTGATTACGATTGATGCGCCAACCAAATCCTACCTCATCATAAGCAAGCTGTCCCTCGAAGCCGCCATCGAATACTGCTGGTTGCCTTTCGAGGTTGAGGTTCAGCGAACCTTTCCAGATCTCGAAAGCTTCCTGGTACGCCCGGGCATCGATGAGTTGACGCACGAGGTCGCGGCGCTCGTTTTCGGAAATTGATT
>DATFRK010000354.1:0-9362 GCA_035263325.1 Pyrinomonadaceae bacterium
GGCGTCTGCTGGTAGAAAATCAAAGGTCGTCGGTCCAAGGGACATCGAGACAATAGTAGCGCGGATGGCCAAGATTCCCGCCAAGACGGTAGTCAGTTCGGAGAAAGTTCGTCTCGGAGAACTAAAACAAGAATTACGAGAGGTGATCTTCGGCCAGGATGAGGCGATCAATCAGGTGGTGCGGGCTATCAAGCTCTCACGTTCCGGGTTGGGTCAACCGGAAAAACCAGTCGGCTCCTTTCTGTTCTCTGGTCCAACTGGTGTCGGGAAGACGGAGCTGGCTAAGCAACTTGCGGTGGTGTTGGGGATCGAATTCATTCGCTTTGATATGAGTGAGTATGCGGAGAGTCACACGGTGTCGCGTTTGATCGGCGCGCCGCCAGGTTACGTCGGCTTTGACCAGGGAGGACTGCTCACCGACGCTATCACCAGGACGCCCTACGCAGTGCTCGTCCTCGATGAAATAGAGAAGGCCCACCCCAATCTTTTCAATATTTTGTTGCAGGTGATGGACCATGCGACGCTCACTGATAACAACGGCAAGAAAGCAGACTTTAGGAATGTCATCCTGATCATGACCACGAACGCCGGCGCGCGCGAGTTGAGTGAAGGAGGAATTGGTTTTCAAAAGGGCAAGGGACGAGGACAGGGCAGGGGAGCAATTGAACGAGCCTTTAGTCCGGAGTTTCGCAATCGACTCGACGCCTGGATTGCCTTTCAGCCTCTCGATCGGGCGGTGATTGAAAAGATAGTCGACAAGTTTGTTAGCGAACTGAACGACCAACTCAAGGAGAAGAAGCTGACCGTGTTGTTGACCAGTGAGGCTCGGGCATGGTTGGCAGAACGCGGGTTTGATCGCCTCTACGGTGCCCGGCCAATGGCGCGGCTGATTCAGTCGAAACTGAAAGAGCCATTGGCGGAGAAGATTCTTTTCGCCGACGAGCAAACCAGAGGCGAGGTAATCGTCTCGGTGGAGAATGATGAGTTGGCCCTGAAGTTTCCCGGTGAATGAGGCCCAAAGAGTTAAGAAGGCGCAAGTTAGTGTCAAAACTTAAGAACGTTCTATGGGCCAGGAGCTGAACCAATTCTACGAACCGCCGTCAGTGAACGATATTGTTGCTGTCGGCGGAGCTTTGAGTACGGAAAACCTGGTCCGCGCCTATCGCTCAGGAATTTTTCCCTGGCCGATTGACGAGGAAATCCTCCCGTGGTTTTGTCCGGAGCGGAGGGCCATCCTCGATTTTAGCGATCTGCACATCCCCAAGCGTCTCGCCAGGGTGCAAAGACAACAGCCGTTTCACTTCACCATCGATCGGGCTTTTCAAGCAGTGATCGTTGCGTGCGCGACCGTGCGGCGCAAGGAAGAGAGCGGTACGTGGATTACCCGGCCGATGATCAATGCCTACTGTAAGCTTCATCTCGACGGGCACGCACACAGTGTGGAGGCATGGCAGGGGCAAAGCCTGGTTGGCGGAGTCTATGGCGTCGATGCTGGCGGTGCGTTTTCTGGGGAGAGCATGTTTAGCTATCAATCGAATGCCTCAAAGCTCGCGCTACTCCATCTGATCGAACATCTTCGCGCTAAGGGTTTGGGCTGGATCGACATTCAAACCATGACGCCTCACATGCAAGCTTTAGGAGCGAAAGAGATCTTTCGCAGTGAGTTTTTGCGACGGTTATCTTTCGAACAAAGTCGCAAGTTAAGGTTGTTCGATTAGTAGAAGCAGTCTTTAACTCTCACTTTGGCGGGGGCCTGTTCTCCACCTGATTCTCCTGGGCATTGACGGCCTGCCAACGACCGTCGCGCTGGACAAACACATCTGTGAAGATAGACTTGTTTACGTCCTTGCCGCTTTCGTCGCTGGTAATCACTATGCCGTTGACGATGCCCACATCACCATAGACTCGCACAGTCAGATCTCCGAAACGATGCTTGAGATTCGGAGGCGGTTGATACTTTGACGTATAGAAGATGTGTTGTTGCTTAGTCAGGAAGTTGCCGGTGAGAACCGGGTGAACAAAGTCGGCTGCCAGGATATTTTCGAGTTTTGCGGCATTGTGCTCGTTGGCTAGCCAGTCATTCTCCAATTGTAGCAGTGCTTGTCGATCCGTCTCTTGATCGCGTTTCTGTTTCAAGCCCGGGCCCACCGTTTGTGACGAAACCAGAACTCCCAAAGCTACGACCGTCATTCCCAACATCGGTAATAAAATGTGTCCACGATTCATGACGCACCTCCAGCCCCTATCAGTTCACACCTGTTGTCTGAGCTCACTTTGTGGATTTCAACCACCCGCCGGAAAAACCTGCGCGTTGCAATCCGGCCACCATGTAGGGACAACGTTTCATCAACCCCCACAAGAATCCCGAACGGTAATTCTCGATCATCGTAACGACCGGGCCCTGGTCCAGGCCGTAATAACCCTGAGACACCCATCCTTTTCCTTTCTGATTTCCACTGTTGAAGGTCGGATTGTAGCTGCACTTGAAACCATACTTGCTGGTCATCTCGGGATACTCCCGGTTGAAGTAAGCGATGGAGGGCAAGACTATCTCCGGGGCAAACGGCAAAGATGCGATAACTGCCCAGGGCGCCAGCGTGCCGTCGTCAGGTCCGAAGGGGACACTGCGCGCTTTGTAGTCATGAAATTTCATAATTTTGCCGTTATGAAGACCAGTGGCTGGTCCTGGCCCATCACTGGCGGTTAGGCCCCAAATGAATTCGCCATAGCCCTTGAAGCGTCGCGGGTTACGCATCGCGTACTCCTGTTGTACATAAGTGGCCCGGCGACTGTTCTCGAAATAATCAATCCCCTTACTCTTCATGAACTCGTCCTGGAGGCCCCGGAAGTCGATCCACATGTGCGAAAGCTGGTGAATAAAAAGTGGACCAGCATAGACATGTTCGTAGCCGTAGAGTTTCTTCCACTTGTAAGTTCGCAGCCAGGCCCGGTAACTCTTTGACGTAATCGAGAATGTCGGCGAGGCAAGGGCAAGGAGGTAGAGAATTAGGGCTTCGCTATAACCGGTCCAGCGATATCTGATGAATCCTGTTTCCGGTCTCCAGCCATGCGTGACAGTCAAGCCGCCATGGAGGGCCCAGCGCCAGTCAACGCGACGATAAAGCTCATCGGCCAGGTCGCGAATTTCGCGTTCTGCAGTAGTGTCGCGGTCAAAATACTGCGCAGCGGTCAAGGCTCCAGCAATCAGATAGGTAGTATCGATAGTGGAAACTTCCGATTTCCAGGTGCGCTGTCCCGTTTCAAAATCGAGGAAGTGATAATAAAACCCTTTGTGACTAATCACTCCTGGTCCTGCGCCGTCGGGGCCGTCATAAAAGAACCGTAATGTTTTCAGTGTCTTCTCTACGGCTTCGTCACGAGGCAGATAACCGCGCTCAACGCCGATGGGATAGACGGTCAAAGCGAAACCGACGGCGGCAATCGAAGCGGGCGCGCCCTGGCGCGTGCTATCCGGGATGAGGCCGTTAGTTGGCGATATCTCTTCGTGAAAATACTTAAAGGTATCGCCCTGAAGTCTGCCGAGATCCTCGTCACTCACTGATAGATTAGAGGATTCCATTATTCTATTTGTGGAGCACACGGCGGACGCCTTCAACCGTTGCACCAAAGACAAGATGTGAGGCGAGCGCGTAGAGGTGAGTCGAAAGAGCATACTCACCTGGTCCCTTCGCGAGACCCAGCAACGGCACCGCACCCTCGTCAACCGTTATCCAGAGAGCGACTCCAAACGGCATGCCAAAACCGGTGGTCACTTCCGGCAAAAACTCCGCCGCGACTCCGTAGGCGGCTCCGCTGGCAGCACCCACCGCGTAATGTACTGCTGGACCAGCCAGTTCCTTTTCCCGCGCAGTCAAAGAATGATCGAACAGTCCTTCAGAAACAGCCGAGGCCGCCTTGACGGTCGCGTTTTCTTCAGTCACTTCAACAGCCTCAGGCTGCACCGAATTCGCATCATCTGGTTGAGGCTCTGGTGCGGTTAAGACCAACCAGACGTCCTGAAACCGATCCATGGTCCATGAAGCAGCCAGACCGGCGACCAGGCCAACAAACATTCCCCGCAAGACATTTGCCTTCATCGGTACTCTCACTTGTCAATAATTAGACGTTCATGAGTCTTATCTGTGGAGGTCGGATTTTTTGGAGGGGACACGACGAGTATATCAACTGCGACTGCCAATTGCAGATGACGTTGCCTATAACGCAAAAATCCCAATGCCGGCCGTCAGTGTGTCAAAACTCGAATTGCGGTCAGTTTTGTTCGTGTTAGTTCGTGTGATTTCGTGGATCATCCGTCAGATTGCTAGAAGAACGATCCACCAAGTCACACGAACTAACACCAACAATCGAGTTTCGACACAGCCTCGGGAGTGAATGGAGTTTCCTGTAGCCGTTACGGCAATAACCAGAATTATGACAAGACTGAGTATCTCTCGTGGAACTTTTGGTACAGCCCTCGCTGTTTAATGTCTGAGACGGATGATCGCGTCATATTGGCACGCAACTTGTTGAAAGAATTTAAGGACTAGTAACTGCGAGATTTTCCGCGGAGGAGAAGCGATGGACATAACTAAACAAAAGTCGGTGGCTGTCTGGGAACTCGGAGTGATTGCCGCCACACGCGGCTTGATTGGTTTTGGTGCCGGCCTGCTCATGGCAGACAAGCTCAAAGACCGAAGAAAACTTGTTGGCTGGTCGCTCTTTTTATCGGGCCTGGCGAGCACGGTGCCGATCGCGCTGCATGTGTTTGGCAACAAGAATGGAACTGTAGCTGCCAACGAATCAGGGATTGAAAACCAGGTAATTTGAGATCAAGGAGGTGCATCATGCCGGAAAAGGAGACGCTTAGACGCGCTGCCAAAGACAAGGCAGAAGGAAAGTCGCCCAGCACTCAAGCAGGCGAGTTTGTACATGAAGAGATTGAACATATCCGCGAGGGCAAACACGGCGCTCGTTCCACCAAGCAAGCCATAGCGATTGGTCTTTCCAAGGCCCGTCGCGCGGGAGTTAAGCTGCCACCTCCTAAGGAAGGTCAAGCTTCAGAGGAGACTCGTGAGCAGGCAGCGCGTGATGTTCGTAAAGCGAAGGCTGGAACCAAAACATCTGCCAAACGTTCGCGTGCCACTTCGCGTGCGCTCAAACGCGAAGGTCACAAGGCGGCGTCGAAGGTCGCACTCTCAAGTCATGCCAGGAGTGTGGCAGCTAAACGTTCAGCTGCATCCAGATCGCGTTCGGCAAAGAAAGCGGCAGCGACGAGAAAGAAATGACCGCGACAGTGCAGAAGGGGAGATTAATGAAAGCTGAGCGGACAGTATCAAGCGACGATGAGCAAGCAATTCGCGAGTTGGTGGATAACTGGATAGCGGCGAGTAAGAAAAACGATCTGGCGACAGTGCTTAGCTTAATGGCTGACGATGTGCTCTTCCTGGTTCCCGGTCAGAAGCCGTTTGGAAAAGAGGCATTCGCTGCCGCTAACGAAAAGATGAAAGACTTGCGGTTTGAGGGAGAAAGCGACATCCAGGAAATCAAAGTCCTGGGTGACTGGGCCTGGATGCATAACTTTTTGCGGGTTACTTTTACGCCCCCTGGCGGTAAGCCGTCAGTTCGTTCAGGTCACATTCTTACGGTTCTGCGTAAACGTGGGGACGGGAAATGGGTCATCTTCCGTGACGCGAACCTGCTGCTGCCGGAAGCAAAGGAGTAATCTGTGACTCAGCCTGCGCCTGCTTTCTGACGCCTGCGAAACTGCGCCGGAGGGGCCGCAAACTCGCGTTTGAAAGCCCGATTGAAGCCGGCCTCTGAACCGTAGCCGACCGCCGCCGCCACCTCCGCGACACTGTCGTCTGTCGATTGCAGGATCTCCGCACCAAGCTTTAGCCGCCATTGGGCCAGGTAAGCCATTGGCGACTCGCCAAGAAAATGGCGGAAGCGTTCGGCCAGCCTGGTCCGTGACAGACCAACTTGTCTCGCGAGATTTGAGATGGTCCATGGATGCGCGGGCTCTTTGTGCAGCAAAGCCAGGACCTGGCCGATTGCCTCGTCGCGCGCGCCAGCCAACCAGCCAATCTCCTCAGCGGGGAGCAAGTTGATGTAACGACGCAGTGTTTCCACAAACAATAGTTCAGCGAGCTTAGCCGTTACGATCTGGCTGCCGGCATCTGCTCCAGTTTCCTGGTCCACTGAAAAGCGGATTGAATGTTCCAGCCATTGGTCTGCTGCTTGTCCCACGACGTGCACTTTGAAGATTGGTGGCAGGCCAGCCAGAAAAACCTGGCTCAGTCGTGGCTCGCAAGAAAGGAAGCCGCAGACAAACCTGGTGATTTCACCGCCGCCGCCAAAGCGGGCCAGCTTGAGTCCCTCAGTCAGGTTACGCGAAAAGGTGCGCATGGAGTCGACCGGTTTCTCCGGGACTCCGTTGCCCAAGAGATGTGTATCACCGTGCGGTAAGACCACGATGTCGCCGGCGCTCAACTCCACTCGTCTTCCTCCCGGCAACCTCGCATAGGCCCTCCCCTCGGTTAAGAAGTGATAAAGGATTATGTGCTTGCTTTCAGCGGAGAAATAGGGAGCTACACTGCCGCCACCGGGATTGCTGACACACCAGGGCGCGGAAAATTCCGCGTTGAAGAACAGTGCGCCTTCAAGTTTAACCACTTTCAATACTTCGGAAAGCACGTCCATCTTTTCGAAACCCTCAGCAAACCTAAGCGCTCCGGATAAGAATACGGGACGATCAATCAAGCCTTCAAGAAGCCGCCCATCGTATAGTTCCACCGCACAGCTTGGACCATTTCTAAGCTAGTGAACAAGGAGATTGTCAGACATGAGTGCAATTGCCGAAGAAACACAAACTGGACAGGATTTTGCAGAGCTCAAGGCGCGGCTGAAAGCAACATGGACCAGCGGCGACTACGATCTATTCTCCCGCTTTATGGAAAAGGATGCGGCAGAATTCTTCTTGCGCCTGGGTGTCAAACCGGGCACCAGGCTGCTCGATGTGGGTTGCGGTGCGGGACAACTGGCGCTGATTGCGGCCAGGGCAGGGGCGGAAGTCAGCGGTTGCGACATTGCGCCGAACTGGATCGAGAAGGCCAAGACGCGGGCCGCTGCTGAGGGACTTCAGATCGCTTTCCAGGAAGGTGATGCCGAATCGCTGCCGTATGGCGATGGGGAATTTGACGTAGTGGTCAGCTTGATCGGTGCGATGTTTGCGCCGCAGCCGGATCTCGTTGCCGCTGAGCTCACCCGTGTTAGTCGACCTGGCGGCAAGATTGCGATGGCGAACTGGACACCGAGCGGATTCGTCGGGCAGATGTTTAAAACAATCGCCAAACACATCGCTCCTTCAGGAATGCCGGCGCCGGTGTTGTGGGGCGACGAAGTAACTGTTCGTGAACGTCTGAGCAATGGCATTGCTGATTTGAAGTTTACTCGACGTCTCTATCACTTCGACTATCCGTTCCGTCCAGAGGCGGTAGTTGATTTTTACCGCACCAACTATGGTCCCATGGCGCGTGCGTTTGCGTCGCTGGATCTGAAAGGTCAGGATCAACTGCGCAGCGAACTGGTAAGCCTTTGGGCGGCGCACAACAAGGCTGACGATGGCACTACCAAAGTCGATGCCGAATATCTTGAAGTCATCGCGACTAAGGTCTACCTGGGGAGTCGCCGGGCTGCAGTATTGGCTAATCGCATCGAATTGGGAGCCGCTGGTTTGGCGAAGTTTGCCGAAGAACTTTCGGAGGAGGAGTGGCGCAAACCGGTATCCGCTCACGATCGACGTTCGGTCGGCCTTATCGTGCACCATGTCGCCAGCATGTACCCCTTGGAAATTGAGGCTGCGCGCGCGATTGCCAGCGGCAGTGCTCTGCTCGACGTTACCTGGGAAGTGGTAAACGACATCAATGCAAAGCATGCCCAGGAGCATGAGGGCGTAACGAAAGTTGAAGCACTTGCCCTGCTGCGCAAGAACAGCCGTGAGGCTGCTACGGCGGTGCGTTCCTTTACGGATGGCGAGTTGGACCAGGCAGCGGCTTTTGGTTTGAGCTTCGGAGCGCCTGTGACAGCCCAGTTTGTGATCGAGGACCATGCCCTACGACACAGCTGGCACCACTTGTCACGCATCCGTAAGGCTTTGGGTCGATGACAACTATTTCGTTTAAAAGTTCTTAGAAACGCGCGGAGTCGTTGCCACAAGGCGGTGGTTGACTCTGTCGGGTCGCGACCCTGCGGCCGAAATCTTACTCGTATCGCAGGGCCACCAATGGATCGACTTTCGCCGCGCGACGAGCCGGCAACCAGCAGGCAAGCAGGGCGACGATCGTGAGCAGCGCAGTGATGATTGCTAAGGTGAGTGGATCTGATACCTTGACGCCGTAGAGTTGCTCGCTCATCCGGTGCTGCCAGGTGTCAGGGCCAAAGTACTGGCTCTCCAACAAACGCTTCAAAGCGTAGCCGATGAGGGCCGCTATGCTCAGGCCCAGGGCCACCAACTTCATTCCTTGCCAGAGCACCAGGCGCAGGATGTTTGCCATTCGCGCCCCAAAAGCCATGCGCACGCCAATCTCTTTGGTGCGTTGACTAACGGAATAGGCCAGCATGCCGAAGAGCCCGATCGCCGCGAGCAGTAGCGCCAGCACACCGAAGAAACTCAGCAGACGAGCGTACAACCGTTCCTGACCCAGAGTGGCCTGGGCCCGGGCTGATTGGGTCCCTATTTCAGTCACCGGTAGATTGCTATCCAGTTCATGCACGACCTGACGTACCTGTTGGGCAATAGCGGTTGGGTCGTTGGCGCGCAAAGCGAAATGCATCTCGCCAATTTCTGAGATCTCCTGCTGCCACGGTGTATAGAGGATTGGCTGGATCTCCTCGCGTTGCAGTTGGTATTTCGCATCGCCCACCACACCGACAATCTCGACGTCACGCTTGTCGTAATTGAACGTGACCCGCTTGCCGAGGATCTCCTGGTTAGGAAAGAATTTGCGTTGAAATGTTTGATTGACGATGGCCACGGTCGGTGCATGACGGTCGTCTTGCGCCGTGAATTCGCGTCCGTGAAGAAAGGGGATTTCCATCGCGCTGAAGTAGTTCTCCCGGATCATCTGCCGCATTGTCTCGTGCTCGGCGGCAGTGGCTACCACTTCGCCGGGTAGCAGGAAGTCATTGAACCAATTGTCGTTTGCGATAAGTGCGACTTTCGCGAAGGTTGCCGCCCGCACTCCGGGCGAGTGGTCCAGGCGGGAGAAGAGTTGCTGATAGAACCGAATCAGTTGGTCATCATGGTACCCTGCCGATCCGGGTTGTAGCTTGAACACCAGCAGGTTTTCTGGATTGAAGCCCAG
>DATFRK010000355.1:0-2259 GCA_035263325.1 Pyrinomonadaceae bacterium
GAACTTCTTCGCCGCGGTGACATTGATGGGGTTGGTCTCTTGTCTGGTGCTCCTTATTGCCGACTGGGGCCGTTTCGTCGAAGCCGTTGCTCAAGCTACTCGCGAGCATCCCGTATCAACACTGCTGCTGTACTACGTGACCTTTATTCCGATCGCATTGATACATGAAGTTGGTCACGCGCTGGTGATTGCAGGTAACGGAGGCGAAGTCCCCGAAATCGTACTACGCAGCGACGCACACTTTGCCGTGGTAACCAATAAAACTGTCCTCAAAGAGAAACGCGATCAGTTGTGGTATCTGAGCATGGGTACGGTGACCGACATCTACATCTGGCTCGCGCTGCTGATCGGATTTCATTACAGCTCCAACTACTTCTTGCTGATGTTTTTGCTGCCGCAGACGATTTACTTTTTGTTGTACAGCTATTCGATCTTCAAGGGCTCGGATTTCCTGAAGGCGATCGCCGCCTGGCAGGGTGAGCCGGTCCCATCCGATCCGTGGAAATTCATCAGAAACAATTGGCGCCAGCGACCGGAACGGGCACCGGCCAGAAAGCTTCTGTACGTGATGACAGCAAGCCTGGCCGTAAAGGTTGCCGTCACCATGTTTGTGATCTGGACGTTTGTGGTAGTCGAGTTTCGGGTACTGATTCTTTACGCGATCTACAAGGCGCTGGTATACGCTCTGGGTAACTGGCAAAACTGGATGCGTCGGGCAAGAAGTATGAGGTTGGTTACTCAGCAGTCGAACACAACTGGCGCCGGAGTGTAACTGGAATAGCCTGTACGGGCGGGCCTCCGTGCCCGCCCCTCTTTACGGTCCTTGCGCTTGAAAGAGGGGCGGGCACGGAGGCCCGCCCGTACAGGCTATTACTTACAGGTCTTAAGGTTAGTTCAACTGTCCTTCCTTTACTTTAACTGCCAGCAGTGTGATGTCGTCGCCCTGCGGTAATCCTCGAGTGAATTCCAGCACATGCTCGAAGATCGTGTCTCTGATCTGTTCCGCGCTTGCTCCGACCGAACGCTGCACGAGCTTCTCCAGACGCTCGTCGCCAAACATCTCGTTTGATCCGTTGACCGCCTCAGTGACGCCATCGGTGAACATTACTATGGCGTCGCCAGCATCAACTTTCGTTGTCAGGGCCTGGTATTGAGCGCTATCAAAAGCGCCGAGCACTAGAGATTTCGTCGAGAGCAGCTCTATTCGGCCGTCGCTCCGTGCAAGGATTGGCGGATTGTGTCCCGCATTCACGAAGCTGAAGTTACCCTGGTTGTCGAGCACCCCACAAAAAAACGTTATGAAGCGATTGGCTGCTGACTTCTCTTCTACGACGCGATTGAGATTGGCGACTGCGTCGGCGAGGGAAGACCCGGTTCTCAGTTGAGTTTGAATTCCACCTTGGGCAACCGCCGCAAGCAACGCCGCCGAAATACCCTTACCGGAAACGTCTCCCAGAACAAAAGCCACCGAGCCACCTTCCAGTGTTATCACATCATAGAAGTCCCCGCCGACGTAACGACAGGGTATGCTCCTGGCAGCAATATCAAACTGATCAAAGTGACGAAATATGATCGGCAGGAGCATCGATTGCACCTCGTGAGCCATCGCAAGCTCCTGCTCAAGCTTTTGTTTCTCCTTTTCCTCGCCCATCAGCCGGACGCTTTCGAGGCACTTTGAAATCTCGAAGCACAATGATTCGAGCAACGTCAAAGCGGTTTTTGAGAGCGCTCCAGTGACCATGCGGCTGTCCACGTACAGGAGCCCGATGACTTCCGGCCTTAGAAGCGACGTAACCCCCATCTGTTCCCGCATTTTGAATCGCTGGAGAGGAAGGCAAACGATGCTCCTAAGATCGAGACGCGCAGCGCTGCCTCCCGACTTCGAGTCAAATCCTGTGTCGTCATTAAGGACCACGCTGCGATTAGTCTTCATGGCCCGCTCGACCGCCGACTGGCTTATAGCGGCCCTATCGCCCCGCAGGGTATTGCGGGCACGATCGCGAGCCACTTTGATCTCCAACTCGCCGGCTTCATTTTTGAGTAAGAGGAATCCCCGTTCGGCGGCGCTCATTTCGATGGCCGAGTCGACGATCAGTCGAAGAACATCTTCGGGTGAAAACGAGGATCTGAATGCCTGATTGACCTCGAGAAATCTTGCAAGCTTCTGCAGTTCTTCGTTTGCAGATGAAGAAGATCCCGAGTCGAAGGAACCACTAACTTGCAGATCCAGCGTGGGGCTCGAATGTCGCGGTTCTGCGA
>DATFRK010000356.1:0-4754 GCA_035263325.1 Pyrinomonadaceae bacterium
TATTCGTGGAAACACGCAAACCTGAAACGAGACGACGATGACAAGGATAAAGACAAAGAAGGCGACAACGATGACACACGTGATGATGATGCGAGTGAGCCGAGAGCGCCACATGTTCAAATCACAACCTTTCAAAGTTGGGAAGATGTGGGCAAGTGGTACGCTGAGCTTGAGCGCACTCGAATCGTTCCGGATGACAAGATTCGCACCAAGGCCGCAGAACTGATCCGCGGACTAACAACCGATAAAGAAAAGATTGAAGCACTCTACCAGTTCGTGGCGAAGAACTTTCGTTATGTCAGTCTGTCGCTGGGCCAGGGCCGTTACCAACCACATGCCGCTGCAGACGTCTTTGCAAACGAGTATGGCGACTGTAAAGACAAGCACACGCTCTTCACAGCGATGTTGATCGCCAGCGGCCTGCGTGCTTATCCAGCGCTCATGAATTCAGGACGCAAGATCGACGGCGATGTGCCTTCGCCGGGCCAGTTCGACCACGTCATCAGCGCCATTCCCGTCGGCTCCGAACTACTCTGGGCCGACACTACCGCAGAAGTCGCGCCTTTTCGTCTCTTGTCGCCCCCGCTGCGCGACAAGAAAGCTTTATTGATCCCGGCGAATGGTCCTGCTCACCTTGAGACTACACCGGCAGAGCCGCCCTTTCTTTCCAGCGAGCTCATAACCATCGACGGTGCAGTCAACGACCTCGGTAAACTGTCGGCCCAGGCGCACCTGACTTTACATGGTGACTCAGAAATGCTGTTTCGTTTCATGTTTCGCCGCACCCCGCAAAAGAACTGGAAGGATCTTGGGCGCTACCTTTCCATGGTTTCCGGCGTCGAAGGCGAGGTTTCTGAGATCAAGCCGACCGAACCATCAGACCTCAGCAAGCCGTTTGAGATAACCTACACCGTTAGCCGCGACGACTTCTTCGACTGGTCCAGCAAGAAACTGAAGCTCGACATTCCGCTGCCTTCAGTTCACCTGTCGCGCGCTCCCTCGCCCAAGAAAGAAAGCAGCAAACCAATTTTGCTCGGCGCTCCGATCGACATCACTTATCGTCTCAAACTGGTGTTGCCGGCTAAATACCAAACACGCTTACCGTTGCCACTCACCGTAACGAGGGACTACGCAGACTACAAATCAACTTACAAGTTGGAGGCCAATACACTCGTGGCGGAGCGCACGCTTCATGTGCGCCAACACGAACTGCCCGCCGATCGTTTACAGGACTATCAAGCGTTCGTAGCTGCCGCTCGTGCGGATGAAGCGCAAACTCTGGCCCTGGAAACTGAAGTTGCCGGCACACCTAAGATCCCGGATTCAGTGAAGGTCGACGATTTGCTGCAAGCGGCAGCCGCCGCCATGAAGAACGAAAACTACGCGGCCGGGGAACAACTGCTGAAGCGGGTGCTGGAAAAGGATCCAAAGAATAAAGAGGTACGACGCCAGTTGGGCCTGGCCCTCTTTGAACAGCGAAAGTCTGACGAGGCCATTCAGGTGCTTCGTGATCAGACCAAGATCAACCCGTTCGATAACTATGTTTATAACTTGCTGGGACGCATCTACTGGGACAAACAGGACTTCGCGCAGGCGGAAACTGCTTTTCGCAAACAGTTGGAGATCGCTCCGCTCGATCAATCCGCTCATTCGAATCTCGGGCAAATGCTAGTTGAATGGCGCAAATACAAGGAGGCCGTGCCTGAGTTGGAAAGTGCCATTTCACTGGATCCGGAAGACGAGGCGTTGCACGTAAGCCTCGGGCGGGCCTACCTCAATCTGGGGGAGACGCAAAAGGCTATTCAGTCGTTTGATCGTGCCTTGAAGCTAGACTCTGGTCCCGGCGTGTGGAACGACGTAGCCTATAATCTCGCCGTCAGTAAGGTGCAGCTTGATAAAGCACAGCAGTACGCGGAATCTGCCACTACGGCGGTCGCTAATGAATTGCGTAACGTCGAACTGGATAACTTGACCATGGACCAACTGGACTCAGTCAGCTCCCTGGTGGCCTACTGGGATACGCTCGGTTGGGTCTATTTCCAAAGAGGCGATCTCGATACGGCAGAGAAGTACATCAAGGCCTCGTGGTCTATCTGGCAGCATAGCGAGGTCGGTTACCACCTGGGCCAGATTGCCGAGAAACGAGGCAAGACTGAGGAGGCAATTCGCCTGTATTCGCTGGCTGTCGTCGCCGAACATAGTTTCCCCGATGCGCGGACAGGCCTGGAGCGGTTGGCCGGTAAAGACAAGAGTGAAGCGATCATCAGCCAGACGCAGCAGGAGACACGCGACAAGAATTCGATTAAGCTCGGTGCTCTGCTCCCCGACAACAAGGAAGTTCTTGAGGGTGAATTTTATGTAGCCCTTGCTCCGGGTGCTTCCGGAGTGGCGAAAGTTTCAGAGGTAAAATTCATCCAGGGCAATGAAAAGATCAAGCCCTTGGCCACTCAGCTCAAGTCGGCAAACTTTGATTTGGTCTTTCCTGATATGACGCCGACAAAGATAGTGCGACGCGGGACGCTGGTGTGTTCGCCGAAACCGGGACAGTGTTCGTTCAACATGGTCCAGCCAGACTTGATCAAGAAGGTGGACTAGGGAGTTTCGATTGTGCACAACAACCACACCATCGATCTAAAATCCGTCGCCAAACAGACAATGATTGACGAAGGATTCGAACCCGACCTTCCGCCTGACGCCCAACGCGAACTACATCACCTGCCAACACCAACGAGTCCTTCTCAGGACCTGCGCAAACTCCTGTGGTCCTCAATCGACAACCTGGAATCAAGGGATCTTGACCAGTTGGAATTCGCTGAACGACTTCCCGATAACAGCATTCGTGTCCTGGTTGGGATCGCCGATGTCGACTCGCTAGTGACCAAGGACTCAGCTATCGATGCCCATGCCGCCGCGAACACAACCTCCGTCTACACCGGTGTTACGACCTTCCCGATGCTTCCCGAAGAACTGTCGACCGACAAGACGTCTCTGCTGGAGGGAACGGATCACAGTGCGATCGTGATCGACTTTGTAGTCGCCGTTGATGGCAGCACGCAGACAAAAGACATCTATCCGGCGTTGTTGCACAACTACGCCAAGCTCTCCTACGAGGTGGTTGGCAAGTGGCTCGATGAAGACGGACCAACGCCGCCGGAAATCACACGCGTGCCGCAGTTGGTGCAACAAATTCAACTGCAACTGGAGGCGGCCAACCGATTGCGAGAATTGCGCAAAGAGAACGGCGCCATCGAACTCGAAACGATTCAAGCTAATCCAGTTACCGATGAACACGGCACAGTGGTCGACCTCACCACCACTGAACGGAACAGCGCGCGAAACATCATCGAGAACTTTATGATCGCGGCCAATGTGACGATGGCCCAGTTTCTGGAAAAGCATGAAATGCCTTCCATTCGTCGAGTTGTCCGCACTCCCAAGGACTGGCCCCGCATTGTTGAGCTGGCGCAGGAACATAATGAACAGCTGCCACAAGAACCGGACTCACGCGCGCTGGCTGATTTCCTGGAGCGCCAGCGCCGCGCCGATCCGATTCACTTCCCCGATCTGTCGCTGGCAACCGTGAAGTTACTTGGACCAGGCGAGTACGTGGCGCAGTCACCAGGCGGCGCTGACACCGGCCACTTTGGTTTGGCAGTGCAAAGCTATACGCATTCAACTGCCCCCAACCGACGCTATGCCGATCTGATCACCCAGCGCTTGTTGAAAGGAGCCTCCACTAAGGCTGGTTCGCCTTACAGCAGCGATGAATTGCAACGAATCGCCGCGCATTGCACCGAACGGGAAAACGCCGCGCGAAAAGTAGAGCGAAAGATGCGGAAGGTGGCAGCTGCAGTGTTCTTGCGAAACAGGATCGGCGAAGAGTTCCGGGCGATTGTTACGGGTGTGACACCGAAAGGAACATTTGCCCGCGCTATCAAACCACCAGTCGACGGGCTGGTAGTGAAAGGTGAACACGGCCTCAAGGTCGGTCAACAAGTGCGAGTTAAGTTGCTGGCAACCGACCCCGCTCAGGGTTACATAGATTTTGGTGTCGTTCGTTAAAGTCAACTCACGCAGACGAAATCTCTGCTCTACTGCAGCGTTCCCTGCGTCTTTCTAGAAACTCTCTGCGCCACCACTGCGTACCAAGTTCGCAAGTTCTTGTTTTTTTGAGCAACTTTCTCCTCGGCGTCTTGTTCTTGAGCAACTTCTCCTACGGCTACGCCGCCCCATTGCCTCACTGTTTGGTTGCGGCTAACAGGCGCGCTGCGTCGCTGTGATAGAGTTCAGCTTTGGCTTCAACTGGACCGCAGAGAGTTAAAGCGGAAAAGCTCCCTGTACAGCTAAGGAGCTAAATAAAGATGTTCGAACGCTACACTGAAAAAGCGCGCCGGGTAATCTTCTTCGCACGATATGAGGCTTCCCAGTTTGGTACACCGGCGATTGAACCTGAGCACCTGCTCCTGGGAATAATGCGTGAAGATAAAATCCTCACGGGACGCTTTTTCCCTCGAGTCCAAGTTTCCTTCGAATCAATTCGTAAAGAAATTGAGGGACGAACGCTGGCGCGCGAGAAGATCTCAACCTCGGTCGAACTGCCTTTGGCGCCGGAAACCAAGCATGTCCTGGCCTACGCTCACGAGGAAAGCGACCGGTTGCAGCATCGACACATTGGCACCGAACATCTCTTGCTGGGTTTGCTACGTGAAGAGCGTTCCCTGGCCGCCGAGATTCTTTACGAACGCGGTCTCAGA
>DATFRK010000357.1:0-4863 GCA_035263325.1 Pyrinomonadaceae bacterium
CTACTGCTTCCTTGGTTCCGATACCTGGCCCGAACTCGCTGCGGTTGGCGTCTCAATGGCATAGTCGTCCAACTTCAACTGACCCTCTTTAGCCTTCACTGGCAACTTGCCTCCAGCTACGATCTGCTTGATCGCATCTTCGATTGGCATTCCCACCGGATTGCCAGATTGATCTTTCGGCCCATACTGCAATACCTGGTCCCACTCTTTGCGCAGTTCGCGATACTCGGCAGCCGGCTCTCGCAGCTCAAGCTTGACCTTGCTTCCGTCACTGAGGGTCAACCCGAATCCAGGGGCGCTCTGCAGGCGCGGTTCCGGTGGCAGTTTTTCTTCTCTACTCAAGGCCATCGGTCCAGGCTTTGGTTCCTTTGCTTCCTGGGCGCTGAAGTAGCCGAACAGCAGCCACATGGCAATGTAAACGGCTATGGTCGCCACGGTCAGAGCCGCAACGAAGGTCAGCACACCACCGACGTTGATATCACTGATCTCGTGCGTGACTTCGACGTTCCTGATGTGGGAGACGTCGGGCGTTTCAGTGCGGTGGCCGTCGTCCTTTGCTTGCTTGTTGCTCATCTACTGACTCTATTCAATGTCCGTGTGAATGTGCTTGTTCCAAAACTGATTCAAATTGCGGGTCATTGATCGGGACCAGGGCTCGTTTGCTTAGCTGCCACACAAATGCCGCGAGCCAAATACCACCGAAGGCCACGGGCGCCACCAGATGCATCCAGCTAATGTGAAAATGTTCTCTGGTAAAAGCCGGTTGCAGCATCCAGAGCAGGTCGAGCAAGCGCATTACGAGCACCAATCCGGCAACAATGACCAGCTTATTAGGGTCACGTTTCAGGCTGCGCGACAACAGGAAGAGGAACGGTGCGGCAAAATGGAGAAGTGCCACGCTGATAATCAATCCACCCCAGACTCCGTGCATGCGCACCAGGTACCAGTGGATCTCTTCCGGCAAGTTGCCTGACCAGATAATCAAAAACTGTGAAAACGCAAAGTAGGCCCACAGCATCACCAGCGCGAGTAGCAATTTCCCGTGGTCGTGAAAATGAAGTGGCGCCACGATGTGCTTCATCGGCTCGCGTTTTGCCAGCAACGCCATTACCGCGATCACAAAAGCCAGTGCGCTCAAACTCCACGCCGCCACGTAAATGAAACCGTAGATCGTGGAAGACCAGTCCGGTTCCAGCGACATGTACCAATCGATGGCCGCAAAAGTTACTGAGAAGATGAGCAGCACCATGCCTGGTCCACTCAACACGCGCATGTTCTTCGCGTAGCGCCGATCGGCCGTGCGGTCCTGTAACAGAGACCATCGGTTAAGGAAGTAGACCAGCAATAGCCAGACAGCAAAGTAAATAACTGCTCGTACCACGAAGAATGGCAGGTTGAGATAGGCAGTCTTCAACTGGACCAATTCTCGCGTGGCTGGATTGGCAATCTGCTCGAGATTGGTCCAGGGATACAGCCGGTGGGCACCCAAAAGAATTGGTATGAAGAGAATAGCCATCAGCGGCAGTACGCGAGTAGCTGCCTCCAGTACCCGCCTGATAACAAAGCCCCAGCCGCCACCAGTTAAGTGTTGCAGCATCAATAGCGCTAACGAACCAATGCTCAGTCCAATCCAGAATGTGAAAGCATAGATATAGGCCTGGAAGAACTCGTTGGTATTGAGGAATGCCCCTATTAGCAATATCACCATGAACACTGCGCCGACGATCAAAGCACGCTGGCGAAATTGCGACATATCGGGAGGATTAAATGACGTACTACTCATTTATGTCCTCCTGGGGTGGTCGTTGGTGAACTCGCGGGTGTTGCTGTGGGCCCGGCAGTTTGCGGTAGTTGCTGACTCAATTGCAGTGCCCTTATGTAAGCGACGATGGCCCAGCGATCCTGCACCGGAATTTGCGGAGCATACGCCGGCATCGCGCCCCAGCCGTTGGTGATAGCATCGAAGAAATGACCAACCGGTGCCTGGCGCAAGCGGTCGTCATTAAAGGAGGCCGCGCGGCGAAAACCACGCCGTACAATCATGCCGTCGCCATTACCAGTTAGACCGTGACAGACTGAACAGAAAATCTCATAACGCGCTTTCCCTCGCCGCACAATTTCTTCGGTTATCGGAATCGGGAAGGCATCGATATCGTCAGGAAAGGCGTTCTGCGGGGTGGCGCCAGTCGCGCTGGTTGGCTGCGGTCCAGCAGGTGTGCCGGGGGTGCCGGATGTGCCTTTGCTCTTCTTGCCAGTGAAGAGAGCCGGGTTATCGTCACGCAGGAAACCACGCGGCACCGTCCCTTCCACGGGGGGCCGAGCCGAAAGCCCATCGCCAAAGAACGATGTGCCGCGGAACGGTCTCATTTTTGGTTGGTCCTGCATGTCGCGGCGGCAGCCGGCGGAAGACAGGAGGCAGAAGGCAGCAGGCAGTAGGCAGACAGCACGGAAACCAGTAGGCAGTAGGCAGTAGGCAGTAGGCAGTGAACGGTGAATAGTCCGCAGTATCCGGATTGTGCGGGAGAAAAATAAATGAAGAAAAGAGTTGCGCGTGAACATTAGAACGATTTAGCTTTTTCTGCCTTCTGCCTTCTGCCTTCTGCCTACTACACCTCGACGTCAATCACTTCCTGTGCACCGAGCGTTTTCATGAAATCCATCACCTTACCGTGCTCAAACTTCGCGTCGTTGGCTTCGATTACCAGGAAGAAGCGATCGCGTGTTGCCAGGGCAAAGTTGGGAGCATTGAAAACCGGGTGATAGGGCTGCGGTAACTTGTTCAGCGCCAGCATGCCGAGCACTGCAGCGAAGGCTGCCACCAACACAGTGCACTCAAATGTGATCGGGATAAAGGCCGGCCAACTGTTATACGGCTTGCCGCCGACGATGAGCGGGTAATTGATCACCTCGATCCAGTACTGCATGAAGAACCCACCGAGTCCGCCCAAAACGCCCCCAATAAAAACTATCAACGGCAAACTTGAATGGGTGAACCCGATTGCCTCCGACAACTCTTCGATCGGATAAGGCGAATAGCCGTTGATGCGACGGTAGCCGGCGTCATAAGTCTTCTTCGCTGCAGCGACTAAATCTGACGGATTCTCAAACTCCGCCATTACGCCGTAGAGCGGGGGAACGTGGCGACGATGGTGGACGGCGGGGGCAGAAGGAGACGGGGAGACAGAGTGACGGGGGGACGGGGTGATGTCAGTCTCCCTTGAGTCACCGTTGCCGTTCGTCTTGTTCCTGTCGTCGTCAACCATCGTTATCTAGCTTTTCCGCTTCAACCTTGTTCCCGTTTCTCCGCGTCCCCCCGTCACCCCTTCTCCGTTTCACCCCGTCCTCATTCTTCCACTTCCGCTTCCGGCAGAATCGTGCGCATCTCGAAGATAGAAATCATCGGGAGGAAGCGAATGAACAGGAACAACAGCGTGAAGAAGAAACCAATCGTGCCGATGAACATCGACCAATCCCATTGCGTCGGTTGATACATACCCCAGGAACTCGGGAGAAAGTCGCGGTGCAGACTCGTCACCACGATCACAAACCGTTCGAGCCACATGCCAATACTGACGATGAACGAAATGATCCAGAGCACCACCAGGTTAGAGCGCAGTTTCTTGGACCATAAAAACTGGGGCGTGATGATGTTGCAAAGAATCAGTGCCCAGTAGTAGAGCGCGTATGGACCGTGCATCCGATTCCAGATCATGTAGCGCTCAAAGCGGTTGCCGCTGTAGAAGCCGAAGAACGCTTCCATGATGTAGCCATAGCCGACTATCAATCCGGTCGCGAGCATCACCTTGGCCATGTTGTGCATGTGACGCATGGTGATGAAACCTTCAAGGCCGTAAAACTTGCGCAAGGGAATGGTCAGCAACAGCACCATCGCAAAGCCGGCGTAGATTGCACCGGCAACGAAATAGGGTGGAAAGATCGTCGCGTGCCAACCGGGAACGATGCCGACAGCGAAGTCGAAGCTAACGATGGTGTGCACTGAAAGCACGAGTGGCGTGGCGAGTCCGGCCAGCAGCAGATAAGCAGTTTCGTAGCGATGCCAGTGGCGCGCTGAACCACGCCAGCCCATGGCCAGCATGCCGTAAACCATCTGAAACGGTTTGCTGCGCGCGCGATCTCGCAGAGTTGCGAAATCGGGAATCAAACCGACAAACCAGAACATCGCTGAGACCGTGGCATAGGTCGATACCGCAAAGACGTCCCACATCAAAGGACTGCGGAACTGCGGCCAGATGTCCATGGTGTTGGGATAGGGAAACAGCCAGTACATCAACCAGGGGCGCCCGAGGTGGAACACGGGATACATCCCTGCCTGGGCCACTGCAAATAGCGTCATCGCTTCCGCGAACCGGTTGATTGAGGTGCGCCATTTTTGCCGCAGCAAAAGGAGAATCGCCGAGATCAACGTGCCCGCGTGCCCAATTCCGATCCACCAGACAAAGTTCAGAATGTCGATACCCCAAGCCACGGGGACGTTGACACCCCACAAACCGATACCCACGAACACCAGGTTCGTGATCGCGAGTAGCATCAGTTGGAATAGAGCAAAAGAGACGGCAAAGCCGAAGAACCAGAAGAGCGAAGTCTTGCGCTTCAGAACGATGGAACTGATCTTGTCGGTCACCGAGGCGAAGGTCAGCCCGGGATCAATCACGGGGGCGGTCGAGTGCATCGGTCCTTCGAGATATGGTTTGTTAGGTTCTTCTGGCATTCCTACTTGATTTCAGGATTCGGGTTTCGCAAGGCCTTCAAATAAGTGGTCCGCGGCTCAGTGTTCAGCTCTCCCAACAACGAGTAGTTGCGCTCGTTTGCTTTTATCTGCGACACGCGACTGTGCGGATCGTT
>DATFRK010000358.1:0-5804 GCA_035263325.1 Pyrinomonadaceae bacterium
TCATCCCCCCTAGCTACGCCGGACCATGCTTCATCGGTTTTGCCATCGGTGAATCACTGGGCGCAGCCGCTCTTCGTATCGCCGGTGGTATTTTCACGAAGATTGCTGACATCGGTTCTGACCTGATGAAGATCGTCTTCAAGATCAAAGAAGACGACGCGCGCAATCCTGGTGTGATTGCCGACTGTACCGGTGATAATGCGGGCGACTCGGTGGGCCCAAGCGCGGATGGTTTTGAGACCTATGGCGTTACTGGTGTAGCGCTGATTACCTTCATCTTGTTGGGCGTACCTAACGAGACCGTCCAGGTACAACTGCTCGTTTGGATTTTCGTCATGCGCATCATGATGATCATTGCGAGCTCGGCCTCTTACTTTGTTAATGACCTGATTGCGAAGTCGCGCTACAAGAACGCCAGCCAGATGAATTTTGAAGCGCCACTCACCTCGCTCGTTTGGATTACCTCAGTCGTTTCGGTGGTAATCACGTTCATCGTTTCCCGGTTGGTGATCCCCGAGTTGGGCGGCAACACTTCGCTCTGGTGGAAGTTAAGCGTGATCATCTCCTGTGGCACGCTCGCCGGCGCTATCATTCCAGAACTCGTCAAAGTATTTACTTCCACGGAATCGCGGCACGTTAGTGAAGTAGTGGTTTCTTCGAAAGAAGGCGGGCCGTCGTTGAATATTTTGTCGGGTTTGGTGGCCGGAAACTACTCCGCTTACTGGCTCGGAATCAGCATAGTCGGGCTAATGGCGATTGCCTATTTTTTCACTACTTTGGGCCTACCCGCAGGTTTAAGTGTGGGCGCACTGATGGTCGACCCCATCGCCGCGCCGGTGTTTGGTTTCGGCCTCGTGGCTTTTGGCTTCCTGGGCATGGGGCCAGTGACAATCGCAGTCGACTCCTATGGTCCAGTAACTGACAATGCGCAATCAGTTTATGAACTGTCGTTGATCGAGCAGATACCAAACGTCGAAGAAGAAGTTAAAAAGGATTTCAATATCGACGTGAACTTCGAGCGCGCTAAACACCTGCTGGAAGAGAACGATGGTGCCGGCAATACGTTCAAAGCGACAGCCAAACCAGTGTTGATTGGTACCGCCGTTGTAGGAGCCACCACGATGATCTTCTCGATCATCATGTTGCTGACCAGCGGTCTCACCACGCATACCGAGGGCTTATCGTTGCTGCACGCCCCGTTTGTCCTGGGCCTCATTACTGGCGGCGCAGTGATCTACTGGTTTACTGGTGCGTCCACCCAGGCTGTTACCACGGGCGCCTATCGTGCTGTAGAGTTCATCAAAGCCAACATCCGCTTGGAAGGTGTGGAAAAAGCATCGGTAACTGATAGTAAGAAGGTGGTCCAGATCTGTACTCAGTATGCGCAGAAGGGAATGTTCAACATCTTCCTGACAGTCTTCTTCTCCACCCTGGCCTTCGCTTTTGTTGAGCCATTCTTTTTCATCGGTTATCTGATTTCGATTGCCGTTTTCGGTCTCTACCAGGCAATCTTCATGGCCAACGCCGGCGGCGCGTGGGACAACGCTAAGAAAGTCGTCGAGGTAGATCTGAAAATGAAGGGCACTGAACTGCACGACGCCACTGTGGTTGGTGATACAGTGGGAGATCCCTTCAAAGACACTTCGTCGGTGGCCCTGAATCCGGTCATCAAGTTCACCACCTTGTTTGGGTTGTTAGCAGTTGAGTTGGCCGTGAGCTTGACGGCTAAAAATAACGGCGATACGACCCTGACTCATATCCTGGCACTGGCCTTCTTCCTGGTGTCAGTATTCTTCGTTTGGCGTTCGTTCCACGGTATGCGGATTGGTACGACCGCGGTGGAACGGGCCCCAGCGGCAACGGTGGTAAAGGGAGCGGCCGGCGACTAATAAAGTACAAAGTACCAAGACCCAAGAACAAAACTTATGACATCCTATTCCAAAGCTGACACCCTACTCGGAGCCGCACTCGCGCCGCTTGATTCAGCCCGGACCGTTGGCCTGGTCTTCGCTTTCAGTTTGTTTGTAGCAGCCTGCGCTCAGTTTGCGATTCACATTGGGCCGATTCCGATCACGGGACAGACGTTTGCAGTGCTTTTAACCGGCGCGCTGCTCGGTTCACGCCTGGGTGCGGCGGCAATCATCGTTTACTTGTTCGAAGGTGCTGCCGGCCTACCGTTCTTTGCCGGTGGCGCTGGTGGCTTGTTGCACATCTTTGGTAGCACTGGCGGTTATCTGGTGGCGTTTCCGGCAGCCGCCTACATCACCGGTGCTTTCGCTGAACACGGGTGGGATCGGCGTTATCCGACTGCAGTGGCGGCGATGGCCATTGGTTCAGCAGTCGTGTTTCTGGGCGGTTGGGCTTGGTTCTCCGTAGTCACCAGCACTGCGCCAATCGCTGCTTTCAAAGTTGCAGTACTGCCTTTCATTCCCGGAGACATCATCAAGATCGCCCTCGGTGCGGCAGTGTTACCAACCGGCTGGGCAATTTTGCGGCGCAAAGCGTCACAGCGTGACACTAGGCAGAGTTAAGCCGCTTGTTTTGAGTTGGCGGAAAATTAAATCAGCAGTAAAAAGCCCTGGCTGAGCAAAATCGGTCGGGGCTTTTTATATGCCCGGATTTAATTGCCGGGCCCGACTGAGTGGGAGTAACTTACTGCCGTTCTAAAATCAGACTCACAATTGACGGAGGCAGCATACTCATGAAGGACCAGCAACGCTCTGTCGCAACCATTATCGGATTTTTAATCATCGTCGCCTTCGCAGTCTGCGGCTGTTTGTCAAAAAACCCTGCTACCAACACTACCTCTACTTCAGGCGAGTCGACCGCTAAAAGTGGTACGAATTCTGCGAGTGGCGGAGATGCTGCAGCAGTGGTTCGCAATGCGTTTGCGCAGTTGAAAAACCGCTCTTTCAGATTGCATGAAGAAACAAACATGGCTGGTGCGTCGGCGGACCAAATTGTGACTCGAGTGATGGAAGTGGTGCCGCCAGACCGAACTCATGTTGTGCTGAACGATCTTGAATGGATCACTATTGGTGACCAGCGCTACACAAAAACAAAAGATGGCTGGACGAAAGCTACAGCCCCGCCACGGCCCGACACCGGAGAGATCATGCGCGAGGCGTTTCACAAGGCAGTAGCGGATGGTAACCTTAAAATTGAACACACCGGTACTGACAGTGTCGCAGGACAGGCGGCGGACATCTTCTCAGTTACCGGAACAGTGCAATTCAAAGCCACGACGATTAAGGGCTATACGATGAGGGTTTGGATTACGCGCGATGGTTTACTCAGGAAAATAGAATCAACGAACGAAGCGAACAAACAGTGGAAAAGTGTGGTCACGTACGAGTATCCGCCAGACATCAAAATTGAAGCCCCGATTCCGTGACCAGCTTGCGCTACAATCTCGCTCATGTTTGTACTCAAAGTCCGCTCGCACCAACGCGAAGAACTGGTGGAATTCACTGATCTGGTGGCGGAGAAGTTGAAAGAGTCTGGGACCCGGGATGGCCTCGTTGTGCTTTATGTGCAACATACCACCGCCGGACTGACCATCAACGAGAACGCCGATCCGGATGTACCGCGCGATATGCTTCATGCGCTGCGGACGCTCATTCCCCAACATGGGATGGGCTTCCGTCATGGCGAGGAGAATTCCGACGCTCACATCAAAGCAAGTTTAACTGGTCCATCAGTGACTGTTCCCTGCAAAGATGGCAAGTTGCTGCTGGGTCGTTGGCAGGGAATATTTCTCTGCGAGTTTGATGGTGGCCGCGAACGCCAGGTGATCATGGTGGTGCAAGGATAGAGAACACCGGAGCGGTAGCGACGGGATGCTACGGTCAACTCTCGTGAATCGTGAATCGTAAATCGTGAATCGAAGTTGACCGTAGCATCCCGTCGCTATCGCTCCGGTTGTGATTGAGGCCTGCTTTGCCCAATAGATACGACCAGATCGCGCCACACTACGAACAAGGCATTCAGCTTTTCGAGCGTTGGCTAATCGGTCGTCTCCGTCAGGAAGTATTCAGGTTACTACCCGCGAGCGGTCGGATTCTCGAGGTTGGCGCGGGCACAGGGCTTAACTTTCCATGTTATTCCCCTTCAGCACATGGAGTTGCCAGTGAGCCGAGTTGGGAGATGTTGCGAATTGCCAGGCGTAAGACCAGGCCAGGCGCGGTGGCACTGTCGCAAAACTCTGCCGAGGAACTTCCCTTTGCCAGTGGCTCTTTTGAGGCGGCGTTTGCGACCCTGGTGTTCTGCACGGTGCACTCACCGGAGCGAGCCTTTGCGGAAATCCGCCGGGTGGTGAGGAGCGGCGGCAAGTTAGTGTTGCTTGAGCACGTCAGACCGACAGGCCTACTTGGTCCAATCTTCGACGTCTTGAATCTGGTTACGGTGCCGCTCTTTAGCGATCACTTGAATCGTCGCCCCGCTGAGTTGGCGCGTGCGGCGGGACTCGAGGTTATAAGCGTTCGTCGCAGCGCACGCGGAATTATCAATCTGATCGAGTGTCGGGTTTAGATACCACGGCCTTGCGCCGTGGTACTTCAGGTTCGGTGCTACAAAGGCGTCTCTCTCTCTGATCTAAGATGCCACGGCCTTGTGCCGTGGAGACTCACGTTCTCTGCTACAAAGGCGTCTCTCCCGTTGTTCTACGATGCCACGGCCTTGCGCCGTGGAGACTCACGTTCTTTGCTATTTGACGGTATGTAACGATCCACAATCATCGGTGTAGCAGTGAGCGTCAGGTACCACGGCACAAGGCCGTGGCATGGTCGGAGTTGAAGAGCTGTCCGGAGGTAGCTGTGAGCGTCAGGGGACCACGGCGCAAGGCCGTGGCATGAAAAGGCTAGTCGGGGTTCATGCTCTTCAGCACTTCAGCGAATTTTTCCACGTCCCCTTTCGTGCGCTCCATTGCCCGCCGGCTGTCCAGATACGCTGTCCAGGTTGGAGTTTGGGTCAGTGCTTTCGTCGTGTCTTCATCGAGTACCTGGGCCATGAGGGCAATCAGGTCACTAACAACTCGCGTGTGTTCGAGTAGAGACTCGATGATGGAAAAGGCCAGGCGAGCCTGTTTGTAGTCTAGATCGCTGCTTGAATTTACTGGTTCTTCCGACATTTGATCCCACACTTGCTAGCTAATTCGCGCTGCCGACAAAAGGCAATTCGTGCACCTTCGCCGGTAACAGCCCACTGGCAGTTTGAACGTTCACCGCCGTGTCCTCAGACAAATACTCATACCTGACATACCCCAGGGCAATCGTCGCTTTCAAGCGAGGGGAAAACGTCGCCGAAGTAACCCGCCCAATCTCTTTACCCTCCGCGGAAGTAATGACCGCACCAGTTTCGATCGGTGCCTGCTCGTCAAACAATAGTCCCGTCAGCTTCTTTGCCACATGACCGCGGTGCTTGATGCGAATAATGATCTCCTGGCCGAGGTAACAGCCCTTGGTGAAACTAATAGCGTGGTCAAGATTTGTTTCTGTAACCACGTTGGTCTCATCCATGTCGCGTCCAAAAACAGCGATGCCGGCCTCGACCCGCAACATCTCGAACGCGTCGCGGCCGACAGGTTGCGCTCCGGCCTTGATGAGCGAATCCCACAAGTCTGCTGCTCGTGAAGTTTCGCTGATTAGATCGAATCCGTCCGCGCCAGTGTGCGTTCCCCGAATCACAGTCACTGCAGCTTGTTCCGATGAAACCTCCAACACTCCGTCTCGACCCAGGTCTTGAACGGTTGGCCCAAGCACCGCACTCGCAATGGCCGCGGCATTCGCTCCCTGAAGCGACAGCTG